>JAHECH010000656.1 GCA_024641835.1 Deltaproteobacteria bacterium | reverse complement strand
GAGGTTAAGTCGAACTACCTCCTTATCAAAAGTGTTCCATATGTTAATTCTGAAAGAGACATCAAATTCGGGATCCTCGTTTCGGATTTGAGTCTGGCAGGTGATGTTACAACCAAACCCGGAACTCATGTTGCTTATTTTTCTGGAGAGCATCCTTGTAATAAGGATGGGTCCAAGATGGAGAAAATCGTACACCAAAGCGTGCAAAAAACACTTGGCCCTGATCTTGTGGTACATCATTCGTTTTCAAGCAAGCCTCAGGGAGGGTACGCCGACTACTTTGAAAAAATGACTACATACGTAACCATAATTTCCGGTCCCGCCCTTTCCATCAACCCTAATGTCACCGCAAAAACCTTCCCAGTCATCGAAGCCGATGAAAGCGAATCTGTGTTCAATTATTCGGATACAGCCTCTAGCAGGGCTGAAATCAATACCGTGACAAAAAGATTGGAACTTGGAAGAGTCGGAATTGTGGGTTTGGGGGGTACAGGGTCATATGTATTAGACCTTATAACGAAAACCCCCATTAAGGAGATCAGCATTTTTGATGGAGACGAATTTTTACAGCATAACGCTTTTAGATCACCCGGCGCTCCCTCGATTGAGGAATTACGGGGTAAGCCGAAAAAAGTTGCATATTTCAGGGAGCGATATTCCAAGATGCATCGAAATATCGTTGCCCATGATGGCTATGTTGGCGATTCGAATATTGATCAGTTGCAGGGAATGGACTTTGTGTTTCTATGCCTCGATGGGGGCGAGATGAAAAGGCTTATTGTCGAGAAGCTCGAAGCATTTGGCGTGCCCTTTATCGATGTGGGAATGGGTATAGAGCTTGTCAATGACGCATTGCTCGGAGTCCTGAGGATCACGACCAGCACTGTTAATAGGCGTGAGCATGTTCACGACAGGAAAAGAATCTCATTTTCAGATGAAGACCCTAACAATGCGTACTCGAAGAACATACAGATTGCCGATTTAAACGCGCTTAATGCGGCGTTAGCTGTCATAAAATGGAAAAAGCTCTTTGGCTTTTACAAAGATTTTGAAAATGAGCTTTTCAGCACCTATACAATAGATGGGAATGCACTGACCAACGAAGACCACTTATGAAACCTGAGATAAAGCTTAAGCATGAATTCGTTGACTATATTCCCAACGAGTTGAAGGACGGGATAATCTATGTATCCATAGCCTTTGCGACTGTTGTGCATAAATGCTGTTGTGGATGCGGAAACGAGGTCGTAACTCCGCTTTCCCCCACGGATTGGAAGCTGATCTATGATGGCCAGTCAATTTCTCTAAATCCGTCAATCGGAAACTGGAGTTTTAATTGCCAATCCCACTACTGGATAAAGCGCGACAGAGTCGTATGGGCGTTACGATGGTTTCAAGAGGAGATTAAGGCTGGAAGGGCATACGATGCGATTGCGAAGAATACATACTTCAGCGGCTCTAAGCCTCAATCATCTCTGGCTATCCTGGTGAAAAAAAATGGCCAAAGAGAGCCTTTGGCGGAAGCTGAAGAGGTTTCTGTTTTAGTTATGGCCAAGTAAGGGATATGGTTCCACATGAACGGTCGGCATCCCTGCTACGTCTTAACGAATCACGCAGGTGCCCACCCTCTGCCCGGACTACGTCGATTTGCCTATGTGAAAGATGTGTTGACTTCAACTCAACATTATGGTAGACATCAAACCAATTGGGCAATCAGGACTGGGAGAAGTGAAAGGTGAAGTTCGGCAAGCGACTGCGGGTACTGAGAAAAGAGAAGGGATTGACGCTTCGCGACCTAGCGCAAGCGGTCCGCGTGGATTTCACGTACCTCTCGAAGATTGAGAACATGAAGGACGGGTATCTGCCGGGGACGGATACGATCCGTGCGCTGGCCGAGACGCTGGAGGCCGATCCACTGGAGCTGCTCGAACTGGCGGATAAGGTTCCGCCCGAAATGGAGCTGCTCGCCAGCAACGCCCGCGCCCGGCGGTTTTTGCAGCGAGCCCAGGAAATCGCCTCGCCTGATGATTGGGACGCTCTGCTGAAGGTACTGGAAGATCGGCAAAAGAATCGACTCCGGAGAAAGAAGGGGTGAGCGAAACCATCAAATGGTCATTTTCGACCGATCGCTGCGTCCGCCGCTGCCAACGTCAGTATTTCCTGCAGCATGTGGCCGCATGGCACAACGCCCGGGATCCAGTCCGGCGGGAGGCCTTTCTACTGAAACAGGTGAAGACGCTGGATCTATGGCAGGGGTCGCTCGTGCACCGTGGCATTGAGCGGTTTGTCGTACCGGCCCTGCAGCAGAACCGCAGAATAGACTTGGACGCTACGATTGCCGGCACGCAGGCAATGGCTGAGCGGCAATTCGCGTTCTCGAAGGCGCGGCGTTACCGCGAGGAAGGAATGAGTAAGGCCAAGGCCGAAGATGACTATTGTGCTCTAGATGGGCACGAAAAGGACGCTGGCGTGAGCCCGGAGGAGTTTCGAGGGGTGTTGCACACCATTGAGCAGAGTCTTCGGAACCTTGCCAGTATGACGGAACTGCTGGAGGAAATTCAGCGTGCCAAACAGTACTGGCCGGAGCTTCCGCTGTATGTCGAGTATGACATCGCCCGCATTGAGGTGCATATCGATCTGTTGTATTTCCGGGCTTTCGGCCAGCCGACGATCATCGATTGGAAAGTGTCGAGATCGATGGGCGGAAGCGAGACAGACCTTCAGACCGCTCTGTATGCTTGGGCGATGTGCCGGCATCCTAAATGGCGGGTCGAACGGCCGGAGGATTGTGAACTGATCGAGGTGCAATTGTTGACGCAGAATGTGATCAGGCACCAGGTCACACAGGATATCTTTGATCGCCTTGAGAATCGGATCTATCGGAGCGTGAACATGATACAGTCAGTGCGGCTAGGGCGAAGTTACAGCCTGGCGGACTTAGACGACTACGATTTCGCCAAGAATCCGAATAGTTGTAGCTACTGCCCGCAAGGCGCACTTTGTCGTAGTCTGGCCGATAGCAACGGGGTGGAGATGCCGCAAGCCAAAGCAGAGACACCTCACCGGGCAAGGAAGGATCAGACCTATGTCAACGCATATCCTCAACTTTTTTGAGCTCAGCAACACCCACGACCTTTCTATTGAGTATCGCCTGGTGGATGTTGATGGACCGTTTAACGCGGTACTGAGTGATGGGGAGATCGCGGAACGGAATCAGCAGCAGCTTCTTGGGCGGATAGCCTACGATGAGAAGATCCCGGTGGCGCTTTTTTCGGGGGGAGAAAAGCCGGTC
>JAHECH010000655.1 GCA_024641835.1 Deltaproteobacteria bacterium | reverse complement strand
TCGATTGCCCGGCCTTTACAAGAGCAACGGGCAATCCCGCGAGGACTTTTTCTTGATGTAAACAATGGTCGGGGCGTGAAGCAGCGATTTCCGGCGTCACTTCTCTAGAATTTTGACAAAACGATCAAGCACATAGTCTATGTCTTCAAGGGTGGTGAAGAAATGGGTAGCGATCCTCACCACATCTGACCGTGCCGATGCTATTACATTCTCTTTTCGCAGGGCCAATTCAAAATCATGGGAGTCCCCGGGTACCCGAATGGCCGTAATGGGGGACTTCATACCAACATTCCTCGGGCTGATCACGTCTAGCCCCCTACCCAGGGCGCCTCTGATGCAATACTCGGACAGGATATCGGTCCACTGACAGATATTTTCAACACCCACCGTGTTGATGATCTTCATGCCTGCCCTGGCAATATATGCCGATATGACCGGCGGTGTACCATTGTCAAACCGCCTGGCGCCTTTGGCATAGAGCATCTTGTGAATGTCAAAGGAAAAGGGCTCCTCTTGACCGAACCAGCCGGTGAGAGAGGGGTGCAAGGAATGGGCAATCTCTTTCTTGACATAAAGGAAAGCGACTCCGGGAACTCCAAGAAGGTATTTGAGGTTGCCACTGGCGAGAAGATCAATATCCAGTTGTTTCACATCCAAGGGATGAGTTCCGAGGCCTTGATACGCATCAACAAACACGATGGCCCCTTTTTCATGGATCTGAGGGATGATGCGTTTGAGGTCCTGTTTGAAGCCATTGTAGTAATACACATCACAGATGGAGGCAATGATCGTATTCTCATCCACGTAGCGGTCATAGTCACCGATGTCTATCTCCCCCCTCTTGACGGGGATGAACTCTACCTTGAATCCGTACTTCTCGTGAGCCTGCCAGACAAAGCCGACTGTAGGGAACTCGGCATCGGTGACCACCACCTTGTTTCGGCCAGCGTTTAGCGGCAATGAACTCGCCACGGCGCTCGTCAGTTCGGAAACCGAAGTGCCCACCGCGATGTCACTCGGATCGGCACCGATAAGTTTCGCAAATTCCGCTTTGGCGTTGAAAACTTCCTCCGTCCAGCGGTTCCAGTCCATGCCCATTCTGTTCCAACTGTTGAGGTACTCCTCAGCCGCTTTACGGGTGAAAGTGGATTGAGGCGCCTGAGAACAGTTGGCCACGTGGATGTGGGTTTTGAGGAGGGGAAACTGCTTTCTCCAGTATTCCATGTCAAAAGGAGGGGTGGGAGGGATTTCGTACTTTTTCGCTTTTTCTTCGCCAATGCTCGTGATGATGTCATCACGTTTGAGATAGGGCTCCTTTTTCCCTGATTTGAAGGCAGGATCTATAACATCTGCGGTCAAAATGCTTTTCACAGGATGACCTCCTCGTGAGATCGATGTGACTCATCCATGAGGCAGTATCATATAAATAGATTTAGGAAAGTAAAGGATAAAGGACAGGGGCTGGCCCTGTTGCTTCCCTCTGGTCAAGGAGGTAAGATATCATTTGAGATTGCACCGGCAGGTTACTGAAAAAGACCCTTCCAGAGAAAGGATGAGAGCTCGGTGATAAGTTTTGATTCGGCCAAGTGTTCCGGATGCAGAAGATGTGAGGTGAGCTGCGCTTTTGCCCATTCTCAGAGGGTGGGGCGAAAGGCGAGCCGGATCAAGGTGGTCAAAATCGAAGGCCTAGGGCTCGACTGCCCTGTGGTCTGCCAGGCTTGCAAGGAACGCTACTGTACTGAGTGCCCTGAGGAAGCGATCGAGATCGGGTCATTCGGGCAAGTCATGGTCGATCGAAATGCCTGTACAGGCTGCGGGACATGCGAGAGTCTTTGTCCTGTCGGAGCGATCGAATTATACGAAGAGGCTCCTCTGATTTGTGATCTGTGCAGCGGAGATCCCCGTTGCGTCAGAGCCTGCACCATGGGTGCCTTGACCTATAAACCTCAGTCAAAGGACGTGGTCAGCCTCAAGGACTATCGCGAAGGAAGCGACGGACTTTCCCCTGAGGACAAGCGGGTCTGTTTCGCCCTGCGCTCTTTTGAGAGTCTGAGGAAAAGCTGGATTTTAGCAAGGAGGTCTTAAATGCTTAACGGTTACGGAGGCCGGATCCTCAGAATAGACCTTACAAGCGGGCAGACCCGCTTTGAGAAGACAGATCAGGCGTATGTTCTGAAAGTCATAGGCGGCAGAGGCCTGAATTCCTGGAGGTTGTATGACGAGCTCAGGAGAGAAGTGGATCCGCTCTCGCCCGAAAACATGCTCCTCATCGGTGTTGGCCCTCTCACAGGCACTCTTTTCTCCACATCCGCTTACATGACCGTTTCGGGGAAGTCTCCGCTCACCGGCATCCTTGGCGATTCTGCGGCCGGCGGGCACTTCGGCCCTGAACTAAAACAGGCTGGTTATGACCAAGTGATTATTACGGGGCGATCTGAGAAACCCTCTTATCTGGTGATCGCCGATGATCAGGTGGCCGTGAAGGATGCTTCCGATCTCTGGGGGCGGGATATCTTCGATACCACGGCAGCGATTCGCAGGGAACTGAATGACAATACCTTTCAGGTTGCAGCGATCGGACCTGCGGGTGAAAATCTCGTCAAATATGCCACTGTCGCCTGCAACAATTCGAGGGTGTGCGGCCGCACAGGCATGGGTTGCCTTTTTGGGTCAAAAAGACTGAAGGCAATCGCCGTGCGGGGCTCAAAGCCGCTTTCGGTCGCTGATCCGGATCGCTTTCTTGAACTGTGTGAAGAATTCGACAGAAAGATCATGGCCCACCCAGAATACGACCGCCGAAAAGCTTTGGGTTCCACCCTCCTCATGAAAGCTCTCAACGGGCTGGGGATCCTGCCTACCAATCATTTTCAGAAAGGGATTGCCGAATATGTAGATCGGGTGAGCGGTGAGACTTTGGCGGAGAAGTACAAGGTGAAGACCAAGAGTTGCTTCAACTGTAACATTCACTGCTCTCGCTATTACATCACTGAGGACGACGAAAGCGAAGGACCCGAGTTCGAGACTCTTTGCAGCTATAGTTCCAGGATCGGTAATGATGATTTGAGGTTCGCTCTCAAAATGGCAACCTATCTCAATCGCATGGGTCTTGACTCTCTGAGTTCGGGGGAGACTATTGGCTGGGCCATGGAATGCGTTCAGAGGGGGTTGCTCACAAAGGAGGATCTGGGCGGTCTTGATTTCACCTGGGGGAATCGAGAGACCATCGGAAAAATCGTGCCCATGATCGTCCACCGGGAAGGGATCGGCGATGCCTTTGCGGAGGGGACACGCAG
>JAHECH010000654.1 GCA_024641835.1 Deltaproteobacteria bacterium | reverse complement strand
TGAGCCGCTCCAACTGGTCACCTTCCAAGCGTGCCTCAAAAAAGGGGAGTTAGACCCGCTGTCGAAGATCTACGCTCCCAAAGATAAGAACCCACCAATAACATCCAGCAATGTCCAGTCACAAAATCGTTTGCCAGCCAGGTAGCCTTTCTGATCAAAAGGCAGCGGCATATAAAGATCTTTTTTCTCCTTTTTGGAGGCTATTACAGGAGGTCGGGATGAAGGCGGAGGAGAATGAGTGTTATTATGCAGGTATTTCCCGAATAATGCGAAACCCGATATCCATACTACGATATTCAGGATCCATATCCTTGCATAATGAACATCGCGCTTCGAGCAGTGGTTCTTTGAAAGAACCACCTCGCACGGAGTATTTCCCATCAGCGACTACCCACTCCCAGACATTACCAGCCATTTCGGCGACACCATAGTAGCTATCACCCTCAGGGCTCAAATTACCGACTGTTGCGGTTTGTCTAAAGCCTCGTTCCTTCGTAACGGCTCGATGGTATTCTCCTTCAATTCCCCAAGGGTACTTCCGCCCATCCGTACCGCGCGCTGCTTTTTCCCATTCAAGTGCGCTCGGCAGACGGAATATATTCCCTGTTCTTGAACACAACCACCTGCAATAGGCTTCAGCTTCGTAGGCACTTACCCCCACAATGGGTTGGTCAAGTGAGTTAAAATCTTCGTGATTAAGGTATTGGAGGCATGCCCAATTGTTCCGGTTTCGGACGTCAAGGCCTGTGGTGCTCCACAAGTGGTCGGCGTTGTAACCACTGTCCTCGAGAAACAACTTGAACTCGCTATTGGTCACAGGATATTTGCTAATGAAAAAACTCTCTTTCACATGCGCAATGCGAGTTTCTAGTCCTTCACCGCTTATGAAAGGGCCTGCTGGTATGAAAATCATGTTCTCCGGAATCTCATCTGGTTTACCGTAAATATAAGGCTGCCCGTCCAACAACTCCGATACGAGAAACCCGACATCTGCACCGAGAAGAATATCATTGAGTTGGCCATTCCTTAACGCCTCGGCTATTCGTGCGGCTACCAGAATGTCACGGAACATAGCATGTCCGAATTTGATAATGTTCATCCCCTCTCGCTTGACCACTGGCGTGCTTTTGTCTATATCCCGCACCAAAGCCTTGATCTCTGAATCAGACAGAGGCGGGCTGGTGTCCTGAGAGATAATTTCTAATAAATCATCAAAAGACATACTGAGACAGTTCTTTATCCACAAGGCATAAGCAACTGTCTTGAAAAGCTCCTGAACTCGGCTCTCCTCCAGTTCCTCATATTGAGTCGCATGCGAAATCTCATACTCGACTATCTTCCAAAAAACCCGCGCTCTCCTCTCACCGGGACTTGCCAGATTAGGCAACAATTGGGCGTTGCAAGCAAAAAGGTGGAGAAACAAGGGAACCCGAACCATTGTGTCTAGACCGTAATCTCGGAAGAGGTCCCAGTATTGATCGGCATATTCCTTGGTCTGGGCGACGCTTTCAAGATAGCTCTTTTCCGTGTCATCATCAGGTTCCACGAAAAGTATTCTTTGAAGATAGCTCTTAACCATTTCAGAATCGAAAGGTTCCACGATAAGTATTTTAAACCGGTCCTCAATTAAGGGCACTGCCAGGAAGGCATCGAAAAAGTCCGTCCTACATGCGACAATTACTCTACTCTTGCCACGGTGGAGCTCGGCAAGGCTATGCAGGAATCGTCTCGCCTCATCCTGTTCTTTGGAAATGAAGAAGGAGTCAAACCCGTCTATTATGAGAACTAGTCCCACATCGCGCATAAATTGCCTCAGACTTGTTCCTAACGACGGTATACCGCTTTGCTTGAGATAAGCGGAAACGAGCTTCTCGGGTTCATCTTCCGGAAAGATGGAGGAGTCGAGTGAAATACGAACGGGATTGATGCGCCAGTCCTCCCGCTTAACAAGGTCAGCAGCTAGCCGCTTTGTAAATAGGGTTTTTCCGACACCTGGCTCTCCCAGCAACAGGATAGGTTTAGTATCTCCCTCAGTGGCCAACCATTCTTCGACCAAAGTGCTGAGAGTGGGAAGCCTTTCGGCCTCTGTATCTTTCAGCCTTTCTTCTCCCGTTCTTCCGCGTACAGACCGAATATAGATACCCTCTTTTTCATATTCCTCGAACTCACTAACGAGACTTCTATGATAATCGCCAAAGTCAATGACGCGGATCAGGAGGTCATCATAACGAGTGAACGCAATTCCCAATGCAACCGCATAATCTTTAGCATCTCTTGTCAAGTCACTGGTCGAAATGATCCACCCCCGGATATCAGGGTCACATTTTCCACTCCGCCTCGCCGCCTTGACACGATTCTCCACCTCATCAACAACGTCCACACCCAGATTATCTTGCTGGTCTTTGCACTCAACAAGGTAATTCAAATTGGTTGGGAAAGTTGATCTACTCGCAATTGATACAAGGAAATCTGTTTGCCTACCGGCAATTTTGCAATCATGCTTCACGTCATAGCCGGCCTGTTTCAACACCACCCAAACTTGACTCTCAAAGGTTGAAAAACTTCTGAGTTGCGAGGAGGTTTTCATTGCTCTCAACTTCTTCACATGATCAAGCTGCCAACCCAAAGAGTCTCTTTTGTGTTCTCAATTCTATTTCAGGGTTTTCCAGGATTCTATCCAGTGTGGGTAACTGTGAAGCTTGAACGACGGTGATGTCCAGTGTCAGTGCACGTACAACGGTTTGGCCTCTCGCATGCCGCGGGTTTAGCAAATTGGGCTGATCTGTGACAAGGACTTTGTCGGCGAAGGTGCCGAGCTTGTGGCCAATAACCTGGAGTTTGTAAAGATGCTCGGGATCGAGTGCATTGGTTCCCGTTTTACATTCACAGACAAGCAGCCGGGCACCACGAGTGGTGGCAACATCAAGTTCATTGCCAGGGCGAACTAAATCCCTTGCCTCCATCTTCTCCAATCCGCTGAACTCAATCCCGTTCCATTCCAGGAGCACGTTACGGAATGGGGAGGTGTAGCGCCAAGTGCTTCCAGCTTCATGGAGCCTGCAGACGGTGTCGAAAGCGTAGCTCTCCAACCAACGTCCACCCCAAAAGAAGCTTCGCACTTCTTCACTAGTGAACAGGCACAACTCAAACCGTTCTTTTCCTTCATTCAAGATAAAGTCGCGTCCAGAGAGGGTATCACAGAGCTCGCGCAAGAGTGCGCATTCGGATTGGCTCAGATCGCCCAAAGGACGAAAAACCTCGGTATTCTTATTGGGGTTTTCACCGCCGTTGATCC
>JAHECH010000653.1 GCA_024641835.1 Deltaproteobacteria bacterium | reverse complement strand
GGATTCAGGACCATCATGGGCCTTGACCTCTCGCAGCCGAGCCTGGGGCCGGTCAAAGTCAAGGAATGGCTCGAGGAGGGACGCTTTCCGCAGCAGGAGGGAGAGGTCGTACTCGAGAAGCATTATGCGAAGTTCCATCATACAAAGCTCGGGGACAAGATGAAAGTCGGAGACCGTGATTTTACCGTGGTGGGACTCCTTGAGATTAAGGAAGGATCCCAGATCGCCTCGGCCAATATCTACCTGCCTCTTGCCGATGCTCAGAAGCTGCTCGGCGAGGAGTTCAAGGGTGTTAATGTCGTATACCTTCGTCTCAAGAACCCCTCGCTCCTGAGCCAGGTGAAGACAGAGATTGCCAGACAGCTCAACGGCGTGTCGGTTACCAGCTCTGATTCATTCCTGGAGTTGATGGGCGGCGTCTCGAAGA
This sequence comes from Deltaproteobacteria bacterium, assembly GCA_024641835.1. GTDB lineage: Bacteria > Desulfobacterota > DSM-4660 > Desulfatiglandales > HGW-15 > JAHECH01. The sequence continues at coordinate 2,871 of JAHECH010000653.1, read as the reverse complement.
TCTCGGACCAGTTTTCGCTTCTCATATCGATCATCGCTCTCGGAGGTGCCATATCCCTGATTATCAAGACGATGCTTGCGAATCTCGTTGCCCGCTCCAGCGAGATCGGCATCTTGAAAGCAATGGGATGGACCGAGAGAGACGTGCAGAAGCAGCTGATGGGTGAAGCCCTGGTTCAGTCGCTCGCCGGAGGCATCTTTGGGCTGATCATAGGATATGGCGTTTCTTTTCTGCTGGGATTTGCCTCGATTCCTGTTTCAACGCCATGGGAGATAAACCTCCTTCCCGCCCTTGCCAAGAGTGCTGAAAGCGCGGCTTCGGCGGCAGTCCGGCTTCCTGTGAGCCTATCTCTAGGCCTTATCGCAGCTGCCTTGGCACTCTCGCTCCTTACAGGGGCGCTTGCCAGCTATTTCATGGGGAGGCGGACATCCCGAATGAAACCTGTTGACATACTGAGAAGGCTCTGATCATTGCGGGTAGGAGCGGTCAGGAATATAGTGGGAAACATGCCGGGCGATTGAAGGAGCTGAGCGCAGGATGGATGGACCCATGAAGACATCTGGAATCGGCTGTGACGGCCAGCTAATGCAATTGCGTGCAACAAAGCGGCTTTATTTGCAGGACGACCGCTGCTTTGAAGTTGACGCAAGGGTCGTTGCGGTCCGGGAGAATTCTATCGCCTTCGATCAAACGTGCTTCTATCCGGGCGGTGGCGGCCAGCCTCCCGACGAAGGTTCCGTCAGGGTACGGAGCGGAGAGGTGCTTGAAATCGTGTCTCTCTATGCGGACCCAGAGGAGATCGTTTGGCACATCAGCAAGTCTCCCTTCCCGCCCGACATCGTCGGACAGCCTGCCAAACTGATCCTGAACAGAGAAAGGCGGCTTGCTCTCATGCGTTACCACACAGCCCTTCATGTGCTTAACACGATTGCTTTGAGGGACTATGCCGGATGGATCACCGGAGTGCAAATTGCGGTGGATTATTCGAGGATCGACTTCAAGCTGGAGGGCTTTTCCGCTGCGATGCGTGCTGAGCTGGAGAAGAAGGTAAATGCCGTGCTTGAAGCGGACCATGCGGTGAAATCGTACTACATACCGGAGATGGAATTCCGCAAGCGCGATGATTTGCTCAGGACGCTGGAGGCCAAACCGCCCGTTTCCCAGGGGCAAGTTCGTGTCGTGGAGATACAGGGGTTTGATGCGCAAGCGTGTGGAGGGACGCACGTGAACACCACGTCCGAAGTGGGCAGATTCTCGATCTTCCGCTCTGAAAATAAAGGGAAGATCAACAAACGGTTTTATGTCCGCCTCGATCAAGCACCATCGCCAGTCGGCGAGGGGCACAGGCTCACCTCATCCGCACCTTGAACCTAGACCGCCATTCCTTCCTTGGGTGCGGCCAATCTCTTTTCCAGTTCAGAAATGCGCTGCTCAAGCTGATGGAGGCGGGCCGGATCGGCAGAATCACCCTTTGGCCCTGGAGGCCCTTGCGGTCCGGGTAGGCCTCTTTCCCCTTGTGGGCCTCGCATAGCCTGGGGACCGGGATCGCCTTTTTCTCCTTTAAAACCCTGCGGACCTTGTGGACCTGGGAGGCCTCTTTCCCCCTGTGTGCCCCGCATGCCCTGGGCCCCAGGATCGCCTTTTTCTCCTTTGGGACCGTGTGGGCCTTGTGGGCCGGGGAGGCCTGCTTCTCCCTTTTGCCCCTTTGGACCTCGTGGCCCTGGCGCTGCGGCACGTTTTTCTAACGCGGCAACGCGACTGCTGATCTTGGCAAGCTGAACGGCAAGCGAATCGGTCTTTCGTGGTGGGGTTTTCTTTGCGGCTGGCTTTTTCGCCGCGGACGGTTTCTTTTTGCTTGATTTTACTGGTGCCATGATCATGCCTCCTTTTCTCTTAGGTTTGGGGATGGGGATCTGCTTGGGACGACGCTTTTCAAAGACGCTTCTCAAAGCCGTTTCGCATTATACTTGCTCCTATCGCGCCATGTCCAGCACAAAGTCAGAGGGCGTTCCAGAGGCCGGAGACTCTGACTTTTATCCGTAGGTGGGGATACTGGACACAGGGGTTACGGATTGGGGGTCGCGGGGGTCTCTTTCAAAATGAGGAAACGAAGAGAGACTGGGAATGACTATGCAAAAAGGGGGCAGCGAAGGCGGGCGGCGAAGTTTCATCAGTCATTCCCATGCACGGATTTGGATGGCTATTCCCGGGAAGCCCTCCGCCCGCCTCACCCATGACCTAAAGCTGGTCACGAGGCAGCGTTTCCTTCGTTTCTCTATTTTGAAAGAGACTCCCACGATCCCTCAGGCGTTTCTAGTACCCCTGTGTCCAGTAAAAAATGTGGGACATAGTCAGGCTGGAGACCGGAAGTAGTTTCCATGGGACATATGACCCGGCAAACGTGGGAGTTTGACAAAAGAAGACAATTGGACGGCCAGCCTGAAATGTATTGACAAACGAACGAAGAAGAAAGAGATCTTGAAGCAAGAGAAAGGGGTTTCACATGATAATCGATGTATTCAACCACATATTCCCAAGGCCTTACTTTAACCGGATGATCGAAGTCGCGCCGAAAGGGAAGGACATGCACAAGCGGGTTCGCGAGATTCCATGCCTCGTGGACCTGGATGAACGTTTCAGAATCATGGACATGTTCCCGGACTATGCACAGGTCATCTGCATCGGTTCCCCTCCGGTTGAGGTTTTTGGCCCTCCCCCTGTGTCGACCGACATGGCCAGGCTTGCAAACGACGAGATGGCGAACATAGTAGACAAGCATCCGGATCGATTCCCCGGCTTTATCGCTTCTCTGCCGATGAACGATCCCGACGGCCTTCTCGTAGAGGCGAGGCGGGCCGTGAAGGATCTGGG
>JAHECH010000652.1 GCA_024641835.1 Deltaproteobacteria bacterium | reverse complement strand
ACGACGCCCACGGCCTTCACCTTGGACAAGGCCTGACGCAGCGCCTCAGCCGGAAAAGGTCTAAAGGTCTTAATCTTGATCAATCCGACTTTTTCGCCTGCATCTCGCGCCAGGTCGACTGCATCTTTGCCCGCGCCAGCCATACTCCCGATGGTCACGATGGCGTATTGAGCACCATCGAGCCGGTACTCCTCCACCAGAGGCGCATGATAACGTCCAAAACGCTTTCCCCATTCCTGGTGAACTTCCGTGATGACCCTCAGGGCATTTTTCATTGCCTTGCAGCTTCCCTTACGGTAACGCACAAAAATGGCTGGGCCTGGGTCTCCGGCTCCACCCGTGAGCGGGTCAACTCCCATGGGCCGTTCCGGGTCAAGGGCTGCATGCCAATTCGTGTTCTTCTCACCCAGGAAGGCATCCACCTCTTCCTGGTCCGGCATTTCCACCTTCTCCACACCGTAAGAAAGGTAGTTTCCGTCGTGGTTCACGTTCACAGGCAGCATGACATCACGATTCTCTGCGATTTTGAAGGCCATCACAATCGTGTCCAGTATCTCCTGGGCATTTTCGCAGAACATATGGACCCACCCCACTTCCCGAACGGTCATCGCATCCTGCTGGCCGCCCCATACGCACTGGGGAGTGATTCCATCCCTTGTCACAATGGACATGACAATAGGCAGTCGCAAAGGAGGGGTTCGGAAATAGGGTTCAAACATGAAAGCGAGTCCCTGGCCACAGCTCGCAGTGAAGGTGCGAGCTCCGGCCAGGCAGGCTCCCTGGAGCACAGAGAGGACGCTGTGCTCGCCTTCGACGTCCATCAAATCCGCTTTAATGATGCCGTCAGCTACAAACTGTGAAATATACTCGGCGAGGGAGGACTGAGGCGTAATGGGATAGACCGCAACCATGTCAGGCCGCGCCAAAGCCACTCCCCATGCCGCTGCTTCATTTCCGTCACAAACAATCGTTCTTGGCATAACCTAATCCTCTAACTCCTCAACCATAATAATCGCATGATGTGGACATTCCTGAGCACAAATGCCACAGCCCTTGCAGATTTCCAGATTGGCCTCAAACCACTTCCTTTTTTCCACAATGCACTGTGTAGGGCAGTAAACCCAGCAGGTGGCGCACTTCACACATTTATCTCTGTCCACCACAGGGCGTTCTGCACGCCAGTCACCGGTCCTGAGTGAGCCATACTCGCTGGCTATTGGACAAAGATCATTGGGGATAGTGGATTGATCAAAAGGTTTACGCGCCTGAGATTTCATAGCGCCTCCTATTTCTTTAGGTCATAGACTTTGGTTTCCTCGAAACCTCTTTGTATCGCCTGGATGTTCTTGTCCAACGCCGCATCCCGGAACGCGATCGACTCCATGGCCTTACAGAGGTTGTCCATGGAGACCATACCAGTGGTCTTTGCAAGAGCCCCAAGCATGATGGAATTCGTTATGGTGCGGCCGAAGACTTGAAGGGCAATTCCGAAAGCATCACAAAGCCCGACCTTAGATACCGTTTCCGGGATCTTGAACTCCTCGATGGTTTTTTTGGTCGCCTGCACCCAGACCCCGTCGGGATTCATGCCAGCAAAGATATTCACTGCCCGGGGCAGCGTGGGGTCCATACACACGATGCAATCGGGGTTGTAGATATTCGTCGACTGCCTGATTTCCTTGTCGTTGTACCTCAAGAAGGCTGCCACTGGCGCCCCTCTTCTTTCAAAACCGAATGAAGGAATCGCCTTTACGTATTTGCCTTCCTCTACCAATGCCTTGGCGAGGATTTTGGCGGCCAAGACTGCGCCTTGGCCGCCTCTTCCATGAAATCGTATCTCGTACATGCTTTCCTCTGTGTGTTAAAATATAGGCAAAGCCAATCGCGAATCAATACATTTTCTCCCCCATGCGATCTGATCTCAGCGTTATTCTCTTGAGAAACTTTGCTCGCGAATAACCCCTGTCATCAAAGCTTCCGGCGCAGGTAGGTCCCGCTGCCTGGCTGGGCCAGAATCTTGCCATCCTGGTAAGCAACCTTACCGCTTTTCACGACAACGGAAGGCCAGCCTTTTAAAGTCTTGCCCTCGAAGAGAGAAAAGTCGCCGTACGTAAAGAGATCCTTGCTTTTGACAGTCCACTCCTTTTCCAGATCAAGCACAACGAGGTCAGCGTCGCTGCCCGCGCTGATGGTTCCTTTCTGAGGATAGAGCCCGTAAATTTTGGCAGGGTTCGCTGTCGCTCTGGACAGAATCGTCTCCAGCGGCACTTTTCTCTTGTGATAACCTTCCGTGAGCAGAGCTGCGAGATGGGTTTGAATGATGGGATAGCCGGGCATGGCTCCCATCATACCTTTTTCAGGCTGTTTTACGGCTAGATTCATACTTACGTTGTCGGTTCCAAAGGAAGAAATTGTCCCATCTCTCACCCGGTCCCAGAGACCTTCTATGTCCTTCTGATCCCGCAATGGGGGAACCATTTTACCCCGGAACCCGCACGAATCATGTTTGCTGACAGAGAGATAAGCAGAGGTGGTCTCACCGAAAACTTTGGCTGTGCCCTGCTTGGACAACGCCGCGAAACGGTCAGCGCCTTCCTTTGTTGAGATGTGCACAATATAGAGTCTGTTTCTTGCCTTCTCGGCAAGGTAATAGGCTCGCATAATGGCTTCCTCTTCAGCGATGTTTGGGGCAGTCTCCGACCAGTCAGCCAGTGTGCCGTTCGGCTTCTCCTTGGAAACTTTCTCAAATGCCACATCCAGCATGGATTGATCCTCGCAGTGTATGCATGCCGTTGCCTTATCTCCCATGGCAGCTATCTTCTTGAACCCTTCATAAATGAAGCCATCCGTTACACCGGGAAACACACCCCTAACCCCGGCCATATAGAACTTATAAGAAGTGACACCGAACTCTTGATAGTATTTATCCATTTCAGCCATCTGCTGGGGCGTGAAGATGCTGAGGTGAAAGAAGAGGTCTATGGAGGATTTCTTCTTTACGATGTCAATCAATTTTCCGGTCAATGGCAGGTACGATTCTGCTCCGCCCATAAAGACTCCGACGGTGGTCACGCCGCCAGCAAGGGCAGCTCGGGTCTCTGTTTCGCATTCCTTTTCAAAGTCGCTGAAGATTCCGAGGTGAATATGGGGATCGATGACACCGGGAATGATCAGTTTGCCCTTTGCGTCGATGGTCTTCTCAGCCCCTGGGAGTTGCCCCGGGCTGCCCAAGAGAACGATTTTGGCTGCGTTGACGCCGATCTCCAGATCGAAGATACCGCTGTCTGGGATGAATGCCC
>JAHECH010000651.1 GCA_024641835.1 Deltaproteobacteria bacterium | reverse complement strand
GGTATTGGGCATTATGTCTGCGTGAATGTCTTGGTGTCAACTCGAGTTATTATAGAGCGCCGCCTGCGCAGTGGCAGCATCGGTAGTGAGGAGGGTCTTCAGGAATGTGAGGGGGTGAACGCCCTGCCTTCTGGCGGTCTGGAGCAGGCTGGGAATAATGCTGTGGGACTTGAGTCCCTTTTCCGACCTCGTTCCAAAGCACACTTTGCGGAAGATTACCATTTTGCGAAGGGATTGCTCTGCATGATTGTTGGTAGGCGGCACGCCGGGGATACGGAGAAACGTGAAGAGGTTTCTCTGTTCAGGGCCGATGAGATACGTTCGCAGGGTTTCGGCAGGCTTGAAACGAAGGGGCTGTTTGCAGATGCCCTTGAGTTCCCTGAGGAAGTGTTTTTCCATCCCCCTGGCTGACTCTTGGGAGATGTCGCCGGATTTCAGTTTCTGGCCGATGTCGCACGCCTTAGAGCAGAGGTCTTTGAGGCGGTGGGTGAAGGAATCTACGTGTTTGTCTTTCTCAGTCTGCGGCAGGAGCGCATGCTCCTGGTTGATTTCTTTGGCCGTGGTGATGATATGGGCCAAACAAGCCTGCCAGTGCGCGCCGATGCCGTTATAGGCCGCATAGCGATCACGTACCAGCGTGCCTGTAAAATCCTCTCCGAAGATGGCCTTTGCCACCTCGGCAGAGCGGTGTCGGTCGATGTGAAAGAAGGCGATAGTCTCATTGCCTGCAAACCACACGAAGTGGCCGACCCCATCGTTTCGCCATGAGGTCTCATCGGCATGGGCCATCTCGGAGGCCCTGAGTTTTTCGCGCAGATCTGCGTAAATACCCTCCCCCATTTTGACTGCTTTTTGGTCAAAGCCAACCAGGGAGGCCGGAACGTAGGATAGCCCGAACAAAACCCGGAAGATCTCCACGACTTTTCTGTACGGGATGCAGACCTCATAGCGCAGATACATAGCAGTGGCCTTTGCAACCGGCCCGATGGGGGCGTGGAGAATCTCATCGGGTGCCGCTTGCACGACCGGCCTCCGACACTGGTTACAGAATGCCTGTTCATGCACATACTGACTAACAACGGGGCGGGGCACAAGCACAATGTCTTCCTGGATGTGCTCCATGCGCTCATCGATGGGCGTCAAGTCACTTGAGCTGCAATGGGGACATCGCTGCGGCGCAGCCACATGAACGCTACGATCAATCTGTGTCGGTTTCGGCCTGAACCACCCCGGATGGCCCACGGGCGCACCGAGTTTTTTCTTTACCGCTGGCTTATCAGCGGCCTTATCTTCGCAACAAGCGGGGTTCTTCTTCCTGTTCACCTTGAATTGCTTTTGATGCAAGGCCCGATACTTAGCCCGAAGCTCAGCAAGTTCCCGTTCAAGCTGACCAATGCGCTTGCGGGCCTTCTCCAGTTGCTCATCAAAATCATCGATAATCCTCAATTGCTCATCATAGGTATCCTCACCCCTGCGGTACTCTGCCAACACCCAGGTGGTGGACATCCCGTCCAGATGAGGGCAGTTATCCTGATACGGACACACAAAATCATGGGGTGGATAAGAAGAGCGAGGCACTCCTATGGGTTCTCCAGTTTCAGAATCTCCCAGTTGATCTTGGACAGCTTCTGGATAAGGCTCCAAAGCTTATTATAACGCCTTCCCATCTCCAAGGCTTTCAATACGAGGTCCTTTCTGACATAGAGCGTCACCGTTTTCCCCTTCACCTTGGTTGTAAAACTATATCCGGACATGGAAGGGGATCTGGCAACGGTGCCTATCAGGAAGGAATCGAGATGAGCAGTTATTTCCTGGCGGAGCAAAATCTGTCGTTTCTTAAGAAGTGCGAGTCTTGACATGGGATGCTCCTCTCCTTATAAGAGTATTTTTACTCTTATATAAGAACCATAAAAAAGCCCGCTTGTCGAGCTTTTTTCAATTACCCTAGCAAAATAAGTGGTCAAAGAGCTAAACTGTTACCCTCTCAGTAACCGCAAAGTGGGGGACGCCTATGATTTTATTACAATCGCCCAATCATTCTCCGCGGCGAGCTTTTCGCCACGCAAGGAGGCCTTGCTCACAGCAGGCTGGGAAATCTTCAATCTCCGCGAGATCTCAACGGTCGTCATGCCAAGTTCTCGGTTTGCCCAATAACAAAGAAGACTGCGGGCAAGTACGGTTTTCGGTTCTTTTCCTCGCCGAAGGACCTCGGAAGGCTCGAGGGTCATGGTCTCTGCCACGCGTTGGACGACCTTATCAAAATCGTAACCTTGGGATTTGTATGCATAATGCCGATCCAATCGTTCCTGTGCTGCCGAAAGGATCTGTTCAACAAAGTCGCTATCGCCGAGGACACGTTCATCCCCTTTAATGCGAACATTCTCAGTTCGAAGCCGTTTGACCTCGTCCCATCCTCCCATACTGCGAATCAAGCCACCCCCTATGAGATCAGGCCTTTTTCCTAAGGCGACTCCCTTTTCAAGAAAGGCACGGTATTTTGCTCTCGCTTTTGACTTTCTATTGCCGAAGAGATTAAGGACATATTCAATTGCCTGCCAGTCACGTTTTACCCTTCCCATGATAGCGCTGTGTCCTGACCAGGTGTATGTGTCAAGTTGTTTCATGTCTAAAACGAGCCGGGCTCTGAGCGGATTGAGGTGAATGTATCTCACAAGCTCTTTGAGATAGAGATCTTCCTGACACAGTATTGATTTATAGCGGTTTTGGAATAGATGGCCGTGACGGCGATACTTGAGATTGAATGAGACCGCATAACCAGTCAAAAGGCGTCGCATAAGAGTTGGGATCGGCATCAAGCCCGTTTGGAGTAATACATGTGCATGGTTTGGCAATAGAGCCCATGCAAAGCAACGAGTCTGAGACAAGGAAACTAGAGTGGCGATGCGGTTCAGGAAGTTGTGACGATCGGCGTTGTCGCGGAAAATCTTCCGACTTTCGATGCCGCGGATAATGATATGATGAAAGGCACCGGCCGCGTCTATTCTGGCTTTTCTCGGCATGGTTTTGAAACTATCAAAACAGAATAGACAAGGCAAGTAATAAAATCATAGACGTCCCCCTTATACGTAACAGTTTAGCTGTAACAGTTTAGCTCTTTGACCACTTATTTTGCTAGGGTAATTGAAAAAAGCTCGACAAGGGGGCTTTTTTATGCTTTTTATATAAGAGTAAAAATACTCTTATAAGCAGAGGAACATCCCATGTCAAGGCTCGCACTTGTTAAGAAACGACAGATTTTGCTCCGCCAGGAAATCACGGCTCATCTCGATTCCTTCCTG
>JAHECH010000650.1 GCA_024641835.1 Deltaproteobacteria bacterium | reverse complement strand
GGGAAGATGGATAACCTCTCTGGCCTCAAAGAAAATGTCATTTTGGGAAAATTGCTGCCACCGGAAAAATGAGAGTCCCACGGAAGTGAACCCGCTTTTCCAACAAGGAGAATAACAGTATGGCAATGATGGGAGCTCAAATAGGTGCTTCAGCTCGCGACGGGTTGGATGTTAAGGCAGGGATAGCTGCTAAAGCTGTTGATTTCATGAGTCAAGCTCAAGAGGTGCGACTTGCGGAGCAATGCCTTGCTGAGGGCATATTCGTGCAGTCGCCAGAAGGGGAGGAATGCCCCAATTGTGGGAGCTACATGCTTGGGTCGTTTTGCAGGAAATGCAATCAGCCTCGCGAAAAAGGTGAACTCCTTGATCAAGATGATGACCAGGAAGAGAAGGAAGTTGATGATCACTCAGACTCTGAGGATGCGGACGACTACAGCGCCTTTGATAAAGTGGATGAAGACGCGTTTCCATCAGAAGCAAGCCCGCCCGGATTCGCCGAGATGCTATCGGATTTTTTTCGTGACCTTGGCATTATCGACAGGGAAATACCTCTCTATCTGTATCTGACAGATGGCATGCTCGAACATGAGAAAGGAATTGACCAATCCCTGCCGCGGGAGTTGAGCATGCCAGCAGCCGATTTGTTCGGTAAAACTGAGGAAGACCTGCAGGCGCTTTGGGCAGGAAAACCCTTCAATCAGGATGATTTTGACGGAATTTTGGAGGAATGGCTGGGCACTAGCAGTAAAACAGTTTCTGAAGATTATGAGGAACCTTTCCTGGAAATACGCAAGGTGGCAGGTGAATATCTCCCTGTTGTCCGGGACCGTTTTGAGGATTTGGAACCGGCTCCTGGCAAGAAAACCGCACCCATCCGGTGTAACGGAGTTCAGATACCAGCCGGTCTTTTCCTCTCGAAGATCCGACAAAGAAACCAGAATCTCTTAAGCATTCTTGACTATATCATGGCAAGAAGGAGAGACTTTCTTGACGCGCCTACAAGGGGCGATGCGCTGAGGATTCTCAAAGAAAAGCCTCTTGAACAGATTGAGATCGCGTCCGAAACTGGGCTCGACAAGAGCACCATATCAAGACACTTCGCAACGAAATCGGTATTAACCCCGCATGGAGTTTTCATGTTGGGCGAGCTTACCTCTCCAAAGTCGCGTACAGGCGAAGACGTAACAATATCTGGAGTTCATGAGAGGATTTTGGAGATCATAAGGCGAGGCGATTCAGAGGCTCGTTTTTATTCTGATCAGGAGATAGCGGAAATCCTGAAAAAGGAAACCGGGTTATCAGCAAGCAGAGAATTAGTCCAAAAGGTCAGAAAGAGCCACGGTATCCCGAATTCCCGGGAAAGGCGTGCAAAAGGAGTTGAATAAGATAAGCCAATTAATATCGTTACCTAAGAGTGATCAAGCGGACTTTAACCAGCAAGCAGAACCAGTGACGATTTAAATTAAAGAGATTCTTTTGTTGCTGAAATACAGTGCTTTCTGTCGCGTGTGCGGGGAATAGCACGGGGAATTGAAAATTATCAAAAAGATAAAAGGCCTAGGATTTCTCCTAAGCCTTTGTTTTTCCTTTGGTAGCGGGGACAGGATTCGAACCTGTGACCTTCGGGTTATGAGGGTATTCAAGGAAAAACCACTCAACTACCTGTTATTACGATAATTAGCCGTAATTTCAGGCAATTTATTCACTTTCCAAGTCATTCAATAACCGCAATATTCGCAATAATCTCACCCAATATTGAAAAAAAGTAGCCCACATTAATGATACAGGTTTGATCGGTCTGGACGATCCTCTTCCATATCAAGGATGATTTCTATTCTGCCTCAGTAATCATAGCGATATGGATACCGGCATTGAATTGTCGCACTTCGAAACCTGATGCTGTTTCTCATCCTTTTTCGGAGCTATTGTGTATGATAAGATTTTTTAAAGAAAGATTTAAGAGAAGGTGAAGAGAGGGATCTGAAATGGAAAAAATCATGGTACCCGTGTCTAAGGCGGATATCCTTCAAGCCATATCCAAATTCCCCAAAAAGGATCTGGAATCTCTCCTGAGAGAAATAGAGGAACTTGCTCGGACGGAAGGGAAGGTTACCGCCAAGTTTGTTGAAGCCCAGGAACTCAATGTGCTGTCGGGCTTGGTCTCCATTGGCGGTGATTCCTTGGAGGATACTGAGAGAGTGTATGACTAAGGCTATCCTTGATTAAAATTTATTTGAAGCCCCTCCTTGTCTCTCGAATCGGATCGAGTTCTTCAGGACAAAGAGTGTGTTTATCAGGCCCCCAGTGTCTCACCTTCACGCCCAGGCAAACAACTTCAGAAATGCCCAATCCTGCGCCTAGCGAAGTACCCCGCTTTCCACCGCTCTGGAGAAGTTGTCCGTCATTTACAATATCCCTGTTGAAACCTTTAAGTGCAGTCTACGTCAATATGCGAAAATGCGAAGACCATTCTAACTACTGGAAGCAAAGTCGATGACTGACGAGGCCGTCCATCGCCGTTCTCCGCCTGAAGCCAAAATCGCATTGTTTCGCAGCCTCTTTCGCGGACGTGATGATGTCTATGCCCGCCGCTTTGAAAGCAAAAAAACAGGCAAAGTCGGTTATCAGCCCGCTTGTAGTAATGAATGGGACAGGGTTCTCTGTGACAAAAGGCGGGTCAAGTGTCCTGTGTGCCAGAACCGTCGTTTTCTACCCTTAACAGACGAGGTGATCCGCCGGCATCTCTCCGGACGAGATGAAACCGGCAAAGATTTTGTGGTTGGTGTCTACCCGATGCTCCAGGACGAGACGTGCTTTTTCCTGGCCGTCGATTTCGACAAGAAAAGTTGGAGCGAGGACGCGGGGGCATACATGGAAACATGTCGCCAACTGGGCCTTACCGCTTGTCTCGAGCGTTCGCGCTCCGGCCGCGGCGGCCACATCTGGCTATTTTTCCAGGAGCCAATCCCTGCCGCGCTTGCACGGAAGCTCGGTTCCCATATCCTGACCGAGATCATGGAGCGCCGGCCGGATATCGGCCTGGATTCCTATGATCGCTTATTTCCCAACCAGGACACATTACCCATAGGAGGATTTGGCAACCTTATCGCGCTACCGATGCAGAAACAAGCACGGGAGCGCGGCAACACCTTGTTTCTGGACGATCAGCGCATTCCTTATCCGGACCAGTGGGCATTCTTGTCGACGATTCAAAAGATCGGTCGTCGAGAGTTGGAAACGATAGTTCAGAAGGCCGAAGGCAGAGGTCGAGTTGTCGGGGTGCGGCTTGCGCCAAGGGAT
>JAHECH010000649.1 GCA_024641835.1 Deltaproteobacteria bacterium | reverse complement strand
TGAAGTCGACATAAGCTTCACGGGTATCCCATGCAGGGCCGGTCTCAAGATACGCCGCGAAATGGTCGATCCCACCCGCTGTATGGCCGCTCCATTCGATCACTGCTTTATCCATTATCACGACGTCCCGTCCTGCTTCACGGGCTGAGAGCGCGGCGTTGAGTCCTGCCACACCACCCCCGATGATGAGGATGTCCGTGCTGAGACGTTCTTCGTCCATTCAGGCAAACCCCCTTCCGGAAAAGCCAAGAAAGCCTTTTTCGAAAAAAAAGTCCCTTTCAACAGGGGGACTATAGGAGAAAGGGACCTGGGTGTCAAAGCTTTTGGTTACTCTAAAGGTGGTTCACAATCCGTGGGAATCACCTTCCGGTTTTCAGGCGGTGAAAAGGCGATCCACAAGCCGATTAAGCATCTTCGCTCCCTTGACCTCGGTTTCGAAGAGAGGAATGAGGGCTCTCACCCTATCGCCGAATATCTCCCGGATCTCGGCCATGTGCTCTTCCTGCATCTTTACGCGGTTGCGCACGAACTCCACGGTCTCCGCTCCCACCTGATCCTTCTGGATGAGGCCGTTGACCACAACGCCCCCTACAGGAATACCAAACTCGTGGAACCAATTGATGAACCTGGTGATGACGGCAATGGGAAGGCTCTCAGGCAGGGTGACAAAGAAGAACGCCGTGAGCGCGTCGTCCGTGAGTAAATCCTGGGCTTTTGCCATCCTGTCCTTAAAGCCGAGGAGGTAATCCATAAGCGGATCCTTTTCTTTCTTTTTGGTGAAGGAAAGCAGCTCCCGCAAGGACGTCGCTTCCTGCCTGCTTTTCAGCATTTTCTCCACCCACAGTGAATAGACCTTGGACATTCCGAGAAGCCGTCTCGCATTGGCGGTGGGGGCTGTATCAAAGACATAAAAATCATATTCGTCTTTAAGCATCAGGTCGGTCATGTTTTCGAACATCGCCGATTCTTCGAAGGCAGGATTCATCGTAGCCGATTCAATAAATTCATCCGCCTTCGTTGAAATGTCTGCGAACTTGAGAAACCAGTTGATCTTTTCCCGAATCTCCTGCTTTGATCGCTCGATGGTGTCCTTGGTGTCAATTTCAAAGGCATAACAGTTTGCCTCGTCGCAAACGGTTGCGGCTTTTCCAAAAACATCTTGCTCCAGCAGGTTGGAAAGGCTGTGGACCGGGTTGGTGGAGGCAAGGAGAGTTTTCTTCCCCTCTTTGGCCGCCCAGAGGGCAGCAGCTCCTGCCATGACCGTCTTTCCCACACCGCCCTTGCCGCCAAAGAAGATGAATTTGAGCCTGGGGTGGTCTTTCATGTACTGGGTCATGCTCACTGTAATCTGATTCATCATGAACTCCTTACTCGATCATCAAAACTAGTCGAACATGGCTTTGGCTATCTTTTCGATCATGGGAAGTCCCGTGATATCCCGTTCCATCTCGGGCACGGTGGCAAGGATCTGCCCTTTGAAGACTTCATTGATCGTCCCCAAGTAGTGGCTCTGCATCTCAAGACGGTTTTTCAGATACTCGGGTATGTTCTGTTGCTTCAGCTCTTCCGGGAGCACCCTGTTGACGATGTAGCCGCTCATGGGAACATCGAACTTGGCGAAAAGATCTGCTGCCTTGATGGTATCGTTGATGATCATCTCCTCTGCGGTGACCACGAAGAAGAAAGCGGTCTTCTTTTTATCCGTCAAGATGCTCGATGACTTGTTGATTCGTTCTTTGATGTAAAGAAGCTCGTTCAGGATAGCATCCTCATCCAGTTCCTTATCTCTCCGGATCACGGCGGCGGCCTGGTCGTATTCTCTCATTTGCTGCCTCAGCTTGGTGATTTTGTCAATCCAGGCATCGTAAACAGAAGCCATGCTGAGGTAATAAAGAGCGTGTCCCAGAGGAACCAGGTCGTAGATGTAGTAATCGTAACCGCCCTTGACGACGATATCCACCACCTCATCAAAAATGGCACTCTCTTCCATGGCCGGCTCGGCGGCCGCAGCCTGAATATAGCTATCGATCTCTTCAGGAATCTCGGACATCCCATACATGTCAAGAATCTTCTTCCTGATCTCTTGCTGGTATTCTTTGACACGGCGATCCGCGTCGATTTCCTGGGCATAGAGGTTCGGCATGATCTCTGTCGCCCCTTTGCCGAAGATGTCCTTCTTAAAGATGTCGCTCAGAGAGGCCTGGGGATCAACCGAGAAGACCAGGACGCGCTTCCCTTTCTTTGCAAGATAGTACGCTGCGGCAGCGGAAAAAGTGGTTTTTCCGAGCCCTCCTTTTCCGCCGAACATGATGTAGCGCCGGTCCGGATACTGATCAAAAATGCTTGCGAGAGAAATCTGAACCACCCCCTTCTGAAAATGAAATCTAAAATCCGAAGCCCGAAATCCGAAAACCCCCTCCCTTGGTCCCTCCCCCTTGAGGGGGAGGGAAGGGTGAGGGTAGTGCAGTTTCGGATTTCGAATTTTCTACGCCAGAGCATCTGTCAGATCTTTTTCTCTCAGCATCCTTCTCTTCCAGGTGGAGATCTGCGGAACCACATAGGGCAGCAGCCTTAAGGAGTAATAGGGGGGCAGGATTGGAACGCCAAGCATGTCCCCCATGGTAATGAGAATAAACAGATGCTCCATGCTCGCCCTGGATTTGACGGCAAAGCGCGCGGAATCATGGGCCGCTACCCCGTAAACAAATTCTTTGACTGCCTGAAACAAACCGCCTTTCTTTTTTCCTTCCTCTGCCATGACATGTTTCTCCTTTATCATCCCAGCCTCACCAGGATTCAGAAGTGCGAGAATTTTCCCCTCAACATCTTCCCTCTGCCTTATCAGGAGAGGGAAGAGAAAGAGGAAATAGAAGCTAGGCTTTTGCAGGGGCCTCCTGGGCTCTTATAGCCTTGTACCGGTTCAGGGCTTTGACTCCTTCCCAAGCCAGTATAAAGGCAGCGATGACAAGAAAGAATCCTACCAGTCCCATCAGAGTGTTACCTACCAGGGCCTCTCCTTTCACCGCCCCAGTGAAGACCTTCTGGAGCAAGGTGTAAGAGGTGTAGAGAAGCGCCGCAATGGTGGTAATGAACATGAAGATCATCGGCAAGAAGGTCCACGTTGCAGGCTTGCCCTGAGACATGAGCCATGCCGTTATCAGCAAGAGGGCCAGAGATGCCATGAGCTGGTTAGCCCCTCCAAAGAGTACCCAGAGGTACTGCCACCATCCGGTGAGAACCAAAATGATCCCGAGGATGCTGGCGATGAAAGTTCCCACATGGGCGTTCCTGAACACCGGGCTGA
>JAHECH010000648.1 GCA_024641835.1 Deltaproteobacteria bacterium | reverse complement strand
ATTGCGAGGAGAACATACCATCATGGCTATGGTCCTAAAAATACATCATCAGGACTACCCGAGATTACTTATGAACCAAACAGCTTGACTTCAAGAAACTTCTACACATCTTGCGAAGAAAACTCGGAGTACGACTCTAAAGGGTAATGGTCGAGGAAAAAGATGGCGGAGCCCAACATGCACTTGAAGGACAGGCAGAGAAGCTAACGGGTGAGCTCATGGAAACGAAGAAGCTATTAGGAAAAGAAGTTCTGAAACGAACACGCTCTGAGGCGGCTTTGCGTGAAAGCGTAGAGAGGTGCCAAACCATCATCAACAGTATTGAAGACGCTTACTGGGAGATAGACCTCTCCGGCAATCTCACCGTTTTCAATGATGCCTTGTGTGTCATACTAGGCTATTCCAGAGATGAATTGATGGGTAGTAACTACCGACAGTACATGAGCCAGGATATTGCCGAAACCTTCTATCGAACATCATCCCAAGTTTGTCTCACAGGCAAACCCACTAAGATATTCGACTTGGAGGTCATAGGAAAAGACGGCGAGAGACGATTTCTTGAGACCTCTATTTTACTGATACGGGATGCAGAAGGCCAACCAGTGGGATTCAGAGGCATTGCAAGGGATATGACTCAACAGAAGAAGGTGATGCGAGAGCTTGAAACCCTGAATGAAGTAAAAGAAAAACTCATTAGTCATCTTTCCCATGAATTGATCACTCCCATTGCTTTGGTCGAGGTATCCCTAGATTATCTGGCCGGGAGCGACGCTTCGGAGCCCCAAAAAGAAAAGGCAATCGAAAGGATTCGCCGCAATCTCGACCGCTTAAAAGATATCCAAGAAATTGCGATGGAAATGGTAACCCCCTATGAATACCAACCTGAGCCTCTCCAGCTGGACGTCGCCGCTGAGGACATCATCGATACACTGCGCGCAAAAAGTGCACACCGAGCCCTGACCATTCTTACAAGACTGGAATGCATAAACACGAACATCATCGACCCCAGAATCTTTAAAAAAGTCATCGCGGCTTTGGTTAAGAATGCGATAGAAAACACTCCAGACGAGGGGAAGGTCATGGCTTCGTTGACGACCGTTCCGGGAGGGGTGATTCTAAAGGTTGAGGATCATGGGGTAGGCATTGCCGAGGGCGATCTCCAACGAATTCTTAGAGGGTTTTACCATACCCAACAGACCGAACTCTACTCCACCAAAAAGCCTTTTGATTTTAATGCAGGAGGTAAGGGGTTAGAGCTTATGAGGTTGAAGCTTCTGGAAACAGCTGGAGCCTTCCGTATTTCCTTTGAAAGCAGTCGATGCTGTCACATTCTAGCCGATGGTGCATATTGCATTGGCACGGTCTCTTTATGCCCCTATATAAGATCTGAGATGGAGTGCATCAGATCAGGCGGAACGACTTTTTCTGCCCTTTTTTTTAATAAGCGCTCTCAAGAGTGACAGGGATAAGGCACCCGAAAGCCCCACCAACGATTTTTTTTGCACGAGATGATTGCGGGGTTGAATGACCCGCATCCTCGAAGAATCCAAGGTGATTTTTAAGTCAGATAATGAGAAAGAGAAGAAAACCTGAGCACACATCTCCTACTCATTGGGGCGCAGTCCTCTGAGAGAGATTTGGCGACTCATGAGGCCTGCCGAAAGATTCTATTGAAGAAACCCCGAGAGGGTGACGCGCTGATAAAAGGAGGGTAAATTTGGATTTCGACCTGACCAGAGAGCATAAAATGATTCGTGATATGTGCAGGGATTTTTCTCAAGAGGTCATAGCACCGAGGGCTGAGGAAATTGAGCGTACTGGCGAGTACCCTTACGACATTATTAATCACATGGCGAGGTTGGGGATGATGGGGATTCCTATCCCAGAGGAGTACGGGGGCTGTGGAGGAGATTGGGTTGGCATGCACTTGTGCATTGAGGAGATATCCCGAGCAGACGCGACATTTGGTGCCCTTTTGGACGTGACGACCAGTGTTGTAGCCCAAGAGTTGCATGCCTTTGGCACGGAAGAGCAGAAGCGAAAATGGTTGGTTCCTATAGCGAGAGGAGAAAAAATAGGAGCTTTTGGTTTGACCGAACCTGATGCCGGCTCAGATGCTGGCTCGATCAGGACCACTGCCACTTTGAACGGCCAAGACTGGGTCATCAGAGGCAGAAAGCAGTTTGTCACGAATATCGGTCTGAACAATGCTAACGTTATTCTGATTGCCGCATTGACCAAGAAGGCCATTCAGAGGGGACGAATCTCAACCTTCATTGTCCCCAAAGATTCTCCGGGATTCATCCTGGGCAAGAGATACGAAAAGATCGGCTG
This sequence comes from Deltaproteobacteria bacterium, assembly GCA_024641835.1. Classification (GTDB taxonomy): domain Bacteria; phylum Desulfobacterota; class DSM-4660; order Desulfatiglandales; family HGW-15; genus JAHECH01. The sequence goes on along the minus strand of JAHECH010000648.1, from coordinate 975 downwards.
GCACGGATCTGCCACACACGAAGTCATCTTCGATGATTGTCGGGTTCCTGAGGACAACCTTTTGGGAGATCCCAGCAAGGGCTTTTCTCAGCACTTGACGGTTCTTCAAACAGGACGGATAAGTATCGCCGCCATTGCCGTCGGCGTGGCACAGGCCTGTCTGGATCATTCGCTCCGTTACTCCAAAGAGAGGATTCAGTTCGGAAAACCAATTGCGAGCTATCAGACCATTCAATTTAAACTGGCGGACATGTCGGTTGCGGTTGACCTGGCAAGAACTCAGTATCTTAAAGCAGCTTGGCTCAAAGATCAAGGTCGGAAACACGCCTTTGAGGCAACTTCCGCCAAGCTGTTTGCCTCAGAGATGGTTGAGAGGGTGGCCTCAGACGCGGTTCAGATACATGGTGGCTATGGCTATATGATGGAATATCCCGTATCAAGGTACTATACAGGAGCAAAGGTTTTGCAGATCGTGGAGGGGACTTCGGAAGTAATGAGGATCATTTTGGCAAGGGAACTCGGGCTGCCATCGTGAAGCGAAGAATGAGCAAGTAGGCGCTTCGTGCTTACAAATAGGATGAAGGAGCGGATTTTATGAGACTGGAGGCATATGTTGTTGCAGTGAGTGGTGGGGTCACGGCAGGTCTCGGGGAAGCGAGTGTGCGATACCTGGTGGGGCAGGGATCAGGGTACACGTGACTGATTCAATTTGGCTGGGGAAAATTAATCAACTTGGGGCAAACATTAGAATCAATGCCGGCATGCGGTAAGAACTAATCTTGAAGTTTGCAGAGGGCCAGGCAGATGACAAAATGCACGTAATGTTCCAGCTGTTCAAACACGACCCCAAGATAAAAAGACAGCATCAAAGGCGCAAAAATCCTTCGCGGTATCCGGGGCGATAAACCCTGCGATATTGGAGCCATCGCCGACTTGCTGGCAAGGCTTTCACAGATGCTTGTGGATCATCCCGCC
>JAHECH010000058.1 GCA_024641835.1 Deltaproteobacteria bacterium | reverse complement strand
CCTCAGGAAGCGGAGTTTGGAACACGAAAGCTTGTCAACATTCCCTGGGGCATCCACAGCAGGATTTTCCGTGTGAATGTTCCCCCTGGCGTCCGAGAGGGCACGAGACTCCGTCTGGCCGGCATGGGAAAACGTATCTCGGAATGGGAGAGGGGAGATCTTTTCCTCACTGTTCTGGTCCAGGAGTGAGAAGAACTATGATTCTCTTATTTCTCGGCACTGGTGGAGCCTGGGGTCTTCCGGAACTCAGTTGCGAATGTCAGATATGCAGTGAAATGCGGCTCAGGGGAGAAAAAAGGGGCCGTACCGCAGAATGAAGCCTACTTCGTCCACATGGGTGATTGCGACGTCATCCCGGGCGATCCAGCCAACACCATGGCAAAAAAGAGGGAGCCTTTTCTGAAATGCCTGGCGGGAGGGCGCCGTCTTTTCATGGCTTATCCATGGGGGAAACCGCAGCCCTGAGCCTGGCGAAGGGAATGCGGAGGGGCAAGACTCCCATGTGGATAAGCCATCAGAAAAGACCAGCCCGGGAGCCCCGGTATTGAAGAAAAGGCATCATGACTCCAGCGGCATGGAAACATGACTTTGAAAGCGATTGACATGCTGAGCATAAGAACGGTATATGGTCATTACCACAGGCTCTCTAGCAGGCTGCTGAACGGAAAGGGATCGAAGATCATGGCAGGAAAGAAGAAAAGAGGCAGGTACGCTGAAGCGGGTGTCGACATCGACGCGGGGAACCGGTTTGTGAAAGAAATCAAGTCCATTGTGAGCAAGACCTTCAAGCCTGGAGTCATCACGAACATAGGAGGGTTTTCCGGACTCTTTTCCCTGAGCCTTCAGAACATGAATAAGCCTGTCCTCCTCGCCTCCACGGACGGTGTCGGGACCAAACTCAAGATAGCCTTCATGATGGATAAACATGACACCGTGGGGATTGATCTTGTCGCCATGTGCGTCAATGACATCATGGTGCAGGGCGCCACACCCCTCTTCATGCTCGATTATTTCGCCACCGGAAAACTGCATGTGAATAAAGCGGTGGAGGTGATCAAAGGCATCGTTGCCGGCTGCCAGGAGGCAGAATGCTCCCTCATCGGAGGGGAAACAGCAGAGATGCCGGACTTCTACCCCGAAGGGGAGTACGATCTTGCCGGGTTCGTGGTAGGGATCGCTGACAACAGCCAGATTATCGACGGTTCCGAAATTGCCGTGGGCAATCATCTGATCGGAATTGCGTCGAGCGGACTTCACAGCAACGGCTATTCTCTGGCGCGGAGGATCTTTTTTGATCAACTGAAGATGTCCGTGGACGATTACGTACAGGAATTTGGCCGCACTCTGGGTGAAGAGCTTCTGGAGCCGACCAAGATCTTTGTCAGGACGATAAAGAACTTAACCCGTGAATTCCGCATCCACGGCATGGCCCATATCACAGGCGGGGGGCTCATTGACAACCTGCCCCGCATCGTTCCAGAGCAATGCAAGGTGGTGATCAACACTTCGAGCTGGACACCCCCTCCCATATTCCAGTATCTTCAGAATCGCGGTCAGATCTCATCATCAGAAATGATGCGCACTTTCAATAACGGCCTCGGTCTCGTGATGGTGGTCAACAAGGACAATACAGAAGAGATCATTTCAAGGCTGAAAGCGATGGGTCACGGTGCTTATCACATCGGGACGGTGGAACCCCGGAACGATAAAGAAAAGCCCATCCAGTTCACATGAAATCCGCTGACGCGGATTTCATACATCGCCCTTTCAGGGCTCTCACCTGATCAAAGGTGGGACAGAAGCCGCGTAGCGGCGTTATATGAAATCTGCCTTGGCAGATTTCATGAAGGAGATGTCTATGTTTGGCCTCGGCGCGGGCGAGCTCATCGTGGTCGGCGTCGTCGTTTTCCTCCTCTTCGGCGCGAAAAGGCTTCCGGACATCGGGAAAGGGCTGGGGGGAGCGATCAGGGAGTTCAGGAAGGTAAAAAAGGATCTGAGCTTAAGCCAAGACCCTAAAGCGCCTCGGGGTAGCGGAAGTGCACAACACGAAAAGCCCAGGGCCCTGGCTGAAGAACCTGACGAGAAAGCAGAGGGTACCGGATCCAAGAAATCCGAGTGATAGCCATGGAAGACAACCTCCTTGAATTTCCCATCGACCATCCCTTTTCAGAAGAGCTTTTCCATGTCCTGAAGACACGTCGAACCATAGCTATCTTGGGCCTGTCATCTGAAGAGCAGAGGGACAGGCAGAGGGTGACCAAGCGTCCCTACCAAATCAACCCTGGAGGAAGAAGATTATGTCTAAGAAAGCAGCCTTGTTCTTTTGTGCTCTGATGCTTTTCTTGTGGATCGGCCCTGTGCCCTTCCTATTCGCACAGAAGCAAGTGGATGGCGCCCTGGAGGGCCTGAAGGACATACGCATAAGAATCCGGCTCACCATGGATTCCGGTTCAAAGGGATTAGAGCTGACACCGGACATGCTTGAGCGGGACACCGAGGAACTGCTGCGCGATGCAGGGCTGAAAGTGGTTTCTCAAGACGAATTTCAACATTTGCTCCCCTCCCGAGGATACCCCGTCGGGACTCTTGATCTCGATTCAAGAATCTTCAAGCCCGGCGAAGCAGGATTTTATGTCTTCTACCTTAACATTAAGGCGCGGCAGCCGGCCTTTTTGTCACGCAAGCCTGTGATCAAGTTCCTTGTTCCTACCTGGGAAACCACGGATCTCGGGGCCATCGATACGCCGTCCGCTGTCAGGGAAATGGTGAAACAGGGAGTGAAGTCGTTTATTCGCGACTACAAAGGCGAAAACCCTCAGTAACCTTCAAAAGTGTCTACATGGGCTTACACAAAATTGATCTCTTACTACGAGTCTCACGATGGAAAGGGCTGGGGCCTTTTCTGGAGTGACTGGCCCTGTTGAATAGGGTTCCCTTCGGGAAATTCAACAGGGCTGGCGGGAGGACGCCGGTCGCCTCTATCAGGCATTCTCTTTCTTTGCGATCTCGCTGAGCTTGAACTTCTGCACCTTTCCTGACCTTGTCATAGGAAACTGCGTGACGAACTTGAACTGGGCAGGCACCTTTGCCTTCTCCAGTTTTCTCCTGGCATAACGGCTTGCATCACTGAGGGATAGTTTTGCTCCTTTCTTGAGCTTCATCCATGCCACCACTTCCTGGCCTTTCTCACGATCAGGAATTCCAAATACCTGAACTTCGGAGACCTCAGGCAAGCCATAGAGGACCTCTTCGATCTCAGCAGGATGGATCTCGATCCCGTCCCTGACAATCACGTCTTTCAGCCGGCCCGTGATTTTCAAATACCCCTTTTTATCCATCTCTCCCAAGTCATCTGAATGAAACCAACCCTCTTTGTCGATGGCGGATGCAGTTGCCGCCGGCAGCTTGTAGTAGCCCTTCATGAGCAGGCCCTTGACGCAGAGCTCCCCCTGGTTCCCGGCGGGCAAGGCCTTTCCGGTAACCGGGCTCACGATCTTCACTTCATTGCATTCCAGTGGTGTACCGATGGTGGAGACCCTCAGGTCCAAAGGATCCTTCGGATGGGTCATGGTGATCCACGAAGATGCCTCCGTGATCCCGTATGCCACAGTGACATCCGACACTCCCAAATCCTGAACGAGCTTTTTCATCAGCTCCATGGGGCATGGCGCTCCACCGAGGATTCCTTTGGTCACACTGGCAAAACGCTTTTTCTTGAATTCAGGATGGTCGAGGAGAGCTATGATCATGCTGGGCGAACCGTAGACGGCAGTGCACTTCTCTTTGTAGATCGCCTTCAGGACTTTTGAGGGGTTAAAGGTCAGGCACGGCATGACAATGGTCGCGCCGATGAGCAGCCCTGAGAGGGCAATACACGTGTTTCCAAACATATGGAACAGAGGGAAAAACAGACAGAGTTTATCATTCGGGCCAAGGCCCTGGCGTCTGGTGGATGCGAGGGATTTATTGATGAGTCCCAGATGGTCAAGCATCACCCCTTTTGGCATGCCCGTGGTGCCGGAGGTGTACATGATGGCCACAGGATCCTCCGGCCTGATCTCTTTCTCCCTCTCATCGAGGCTATGGCTGTCACTATCTTCTCCCATCGCAGCCAGCTCGGTCCAGAGGATGATCTCCGGATAGGATCGGATGCCGGTGACAAAAATGTATTCTAGGTTGGGCACATGATCCCTGACATCCTGGATCATATCGATATACTCCTCTCCCTCCACTCCCCTGGCCATGATGATCGCCTTTGATTCCGACTGTTCCAAGATGAATCGGAGATCGGAGGGGCTGGCACCTGGGTCCACGGGCACGAAAATAGCTCCAGCTTTTGTCACTGCCAACTGGGCCAGAATCCATTCCGGGATGTTGGCTGACCAGAGGGCTACCCTGTCCCCTTGTTGTATGCCCATCCTGATGAGGCCTTTGGCAATCCTTTCTGCTTCCCAGAGGAGCAGCGAATAATTGTAGCGAATCCCCACATCCGTATGAATGAGGGCATAGTTGTTGGGGAATTTTCTTGCGACATCCGTAATCGCCTGCCCGATGGTTTTATGTGCTATCTCCATACAACCCCCTTTCCCTGAACATCTTCCGAAAACGCCCCACCCCCGTAGGGGCTATTCTTGATATTGCCCGTCTGGAGTGGCTGAGTCCATTTTCTCAAGAAGGCTAAGGCCATTCCGATATTATGCCAAACCTCAACGTAAGGCAATAAGAGGCTTTGGCCCAAATCCACCGCCTAATTTCCGCACTCTAACCGGGACGCGGATTTCGGGACATTCCTGATCACCAGCAAGACGTCAGATGCAAGGCGCCGAGGAGCGACGAGTGAGGCGTATGGAGCAATACGCCGCAAAGAGGAGCGAACGAAGGCAACGCCGCAGATGATGTTTTGATGGTGGATCAGGGTTTGGCTCCCCTGAACCTTGACTTGGAGCCATAGAAACTGCTTTATTAAGGGTATTTTTCAAAACCCAGAGAAATGAGCCTAGTAACCGTCTTAAATCTTAACCTCACCCTTTCCGGGAAAGAACTCTTCCGTGAAATCAACTTCCAGGTCGAGCCGGGAGAACACATCGGCCTTGTGGGACCCAATGGAGCGGGGAAGACAACCCTCCTGAGGCTTCTCCATGGTGAGGTCGCTCCGGACAGCGGAGATATCCGAATTGCCAAAGGCACACAGATCGGCTATTTACCCCAGGACGTCCAGGAGACTCTCTCCGGCAACCTCCTCCAGTCCATGCTGGACTCGATTCCTTTCCGCAATGATCTGAAACATGAGATGGCGAGGATCGAGCATTCTCTCAATGCCCATCCGGATGAGGAAACCCAGGCGAGAATGGCTGCCCGCCTGGCCGAGAATCATCAACACTTGAATGACCTTGACGTTCATTTTCCTCAACATGTGGCAGAGAAGATCCTGGCCGGACTGGGCTTCCAGCCGGACGACTTAGGCAGGCCGGTTTCCTCCCTCAGCGGAGGCTGGAAAATGAGGGCTGCTCTGGGAAGCCTCCTCTACCGGAACCCTGACCTGCTTCTCCTGGATGAGCCTACGAACCACCTCGATTTCCCATCGGTCCGGTGGCTGGAGGAATTCCTCGGGAGCTTCAAAGGGGCCATGGTCCTCATATGCCATGACAGGGACTTCCTGAACCGCCAGATTCAGCGCACCATCAGCTTTGAGCCCGAGGGAATGCGATTCTACAGCGGCAACTACGATTTCTACCTGATGGCAAGGGAGGAGGAGACAAGAACCCTGGAAGCAAGAGCACGGAACCAGGAACAAAAGGTGAAGGAAGCCCAGCGCTTCATAGAGCGCTTTAAGGCCAAGAGCTCCAAGGCGAGGCAGGCCCAGAGCAAAATCAAGCTCCTCAAGAAAATCGAGTTGATCAGGACCCATCAGAGAGAAAAGACCATCCGGTTTTCTTTTCCCCAGGTGGCGCGCAGCGGAAGGGATGTGGTGACCATTCACGGCATTTCAAAAAGCTTCAATGGCAAGGCGCTTTACAAGGATCTTTTTTTGAGAGTGATGCGTGGAGACAGGGTGGCCATCATCGGTCCCAACGGTGCGGGCAAGACCACCCTGCTTAGGATGGTGGCAAAGGAAATAAAGCCTGATGAAGGTCAAATCCTCCTCGGCCATGGAGTTACCATGAGTTACTATGCCCAGCATCACTCAGAGATGCTCGATCCCAAGAAGACCATCATCGAGGAGGTTTACCAGGTCGTGCCCCATGAGAGCGTCAGTTTCGTGAGGGGTATCTGCGGCGCTTTTCTTTTCTCTGGAGCGGATGTGGACAAGGCGGTGGGCGTGCTCTCAGGAGGGGAAAGGGCGCGGGTTTCTCTGGCAAAAATCCTGGTCAAGCCGGGCAACCTCATGGTCATGGATGAGCCCACAAACCACCTGGACATCATATCCTCGGAAATCCTTGTGGATGCCCTGGATGATTACAGCGGCACCCTTTTGTTTGTCTCCCACAACCTCTCTTTTGCGAATAGACTCGCCACCAAGGTATGGGACATCAGGGATGGAACGATTGATGAGTATCCGGGCACTCTCAGCGACTATGAGCATCATCTCTCCCTGAAAGGCGATCCCATGGCAAGCCTGACAGCCCAGCCTTCTCCCGTTTCCATTCAAGCATCCCAAAGCCGGAAAACGGCGAGGAAAGAGAAGGCGGAGAGGCGCAGCAGGATCGCTGCCGCCCTAAAGCCCATTCAGGATAGGCTCCGGGAGCTTGAACAAAGGATTGACGACACTGAAAAGCGCAAAGAAGAACTGGAGAAAGAGCTGGCTGACCCGGAGGTCTTCAAGAACAAGGACCGATGTGTTCCCTTGCTCAATGAATACGATGGGGTGAGAAAAAAGCTCGACGAATTGATGGCGAGATGGGAATATCAGCACGAGGAGTTGGAGTCAGTGAAAGAAGAAATGGGGATCGAGGAAAGTTAAAAAAGAGTGCGCAGAAGTTCTTGAGGACGCCGGCTCAGGGGGAGGTCTCTGATGAATCCGCAATGAAATCTGCCAGGTCAGATTTCATATAACGCCCCTTCGGGACTTCACTCCCGCCGAAGGCGGGAGATATCTGTAATCCGATGGATTCGGATTTCAGGAAGAGACCTCCCCCTGAGCCGGCTACCGGAGATCTTCGGTAGCGGCCGAAGGCCTGCACTGGGAGAAATTTATGGAGATGGAAGCGCTGCACAAGAAGCTTTTGCTCGGAATGGGGTTGAAGGAAGAGGACTTCCTGCTTTTTGATGGTAAACACGTGACCTATGAGTATGATGCAGAAAAAGGCGTCCGTCTCTACGACCCCTATTATCGCACCTCGTACAACGAGTACATCGGCATGGATGGGTGGAGTGTCTGGAGCACCGAAACCGACACGTTTATAAGCGAAGTTTTTGGCGCGGCAAAGGCGGAAGCGGAAAAGAGGGAGAAGATAAGCCGGGGGAAATCCGGCGAAGAATTGGCCCAGGCTCTTGAGAAGAAATTCGGGAAAAAGGATAAATAAACCACTCGTGAAACTCTCAGACTATGTCGATACCATCAAGAAAGATTTTGAATTCGGACCTGCGACGGTCCACTACCGCTATCTCCCTGCGGTAGAGGCGGCCTACGGCGAAACCCCCTCCCTTCCTTCATCCATTCTCGGCGGTCTGAGCCGTCTCGGCATTCAAAGGCTGTTCAAGCATCAGGTGGATGCCATCCGGAACGTCAGTGAAGGGAAGAACGTCCTCGTTGCCACCCCCACTGCAAGCGGCAAAAGCCTTGTCTATAATCTATCCGTCCTGGCGGCGCTCCTCAAGAACAGGTCAACCAAGGCCCTCTACGTTTTCCCCCTGAAGGCGCTGGAACAGGATCAACTGAAGAGCTTAAGCGGCTTGATCGGAGAAATAAAAGAAATCAACATCTCTGCAAAGATCTATGACGGAGACACCTCCTCATACAGGCGAAAAGAGATCAGGACCAAGGTGCCCGACATCCTGGTGACCAATCCGGACATGCTCCACAGCGGGATCCTCGCCTATCATCAGAGCTGGGAAAAGCTTTTCGAGAATCTTTCCCTCGTTATCCTGGACGAGGTGCATACTTACCGGGGCATCTTCGGCTCCCACATGAATCAGGTCATGCGAAGGCTCAAAAGGATCTGCAAGCTCTACGGTTCCAGCCCTCAGTTCATCCTCCTCTCAGCCACGGTCAGTAATCCCCACTCCTTTGGGCAGAGCCTCATCGAAGAAAACATCGAAGTGATCGATACGAGTGGAGCACCCAGGTCAGGCCAGCACTTCCTGTTCCTCAACCCTGTCGCGAGCCCCAATTTCTCTGCCGCAAAGCTCTTCATCCACTGCATTCAATCCGGATTCAGGACCATTGCTTTTACCCAGTCCCGCAAGATGACAGAGCTGATCCACCTCTGGGTTTCTCGCCTCAGTCCCAGGCTCAGGGGCAAAATCAGCTCCTACCGCGCAGGCTTCATGCCTGAAGAAAGAAGAGAGATCGAGAGGAGGCTCGCCAGCGGCGACCTGCTCGGCGTTGTTTCCACGAGCGCCCTGGAAATGGGAATCGATATTGGTTTTCTCGACATCTGCCTTCTCGTGGGCTATCCCGGCACCATCATCAACACCTGGCAGCGAGGGGGCAGGGTTGGCCGTTCGGGAAGGGAATCCATGATCATCCTCGTGGCCAAGCCTGATGCCCTGGATCAATACTTCATGAAGCATCCTGGGGATTTTTTTGACAGGCCTTATGAAGCCGCCATCCTCGATCCTCATAACCCCTATGTCGTAGAGGCGCATCTCCCCTGTGCAGCGGCGGAGACTCCCATCACCATGGATGATGCGCGTTATTGGGGTGAAGAACTTCCAGAGCATCTGGAGAAACTGGAACTGCAGGGGGCTCTCACGCGAACAGCAGACGGAACTCCCACATGGTTCTCTGCCAGGCGCAATCCTCACCAGACGGTGAATATCAGATCCTTAGGCGAGAGCTACACCATTTTCGAATCGGACACGGGCCAGGCTGTCGGCACCGTGGACGGGATCAGAGCCTTCAAGGAATGCCACCCCGGTGCGGTGTACCTTCATAGGGCGAGACAATATCTCGTGGATCAGCTCCTGCTGGAAAAGAAAGATATCATCGCCCGCCAATCAGACCTCCAGTACTTTACCAGAGCCCTTTCAGAAAAGGAGACCGAGATTATCGAGGTGACGCGGAGCAGGCCAAAGGGCCAGTTTTTGGCCCGCGAAGGAAAGGTGAAGGTCACGGAGCGGATGACGGGCTACGAAAAGCGGGCGCTGCCGGGACAGGAGCTTCTCGGTGTCTATCCCTTGGACCTGCCTCCGCAGGTGTTCGACTCCATGGGTTTCTGGATCGAAATCGATGACCCGATTTACAAGCTCGTTGAAAAGAAGGGGCTCCACTTCATGGGAGGAATCCATGCCATTGAGCACGCCGCCATCGGCATCTTTCCTCTGTTCGCTCTGTGTGACCGAAACGATATTGGTGGCATCTCTTACACGCACCATCCCCAGATCGGGAAAAGCGCTATTTTCATCTATGACGGCTATCCCGGCGGTGTGGGTTTGGCCCAGCACGGATTTGAAGTGATTCTGGAGCTTCTTGAGAAAACCCTGGATCTCCTCATGACGTGTGAATGTGAAGAGGGATGTCCCTCGTGCATCCACTCCCCCAAGTGCGGCTCGGGCAACAGGCCTCTTGACAAGAAAGCAGCCATGATGATCCTGGAGTTCCTCCTCGGCCGGATTTCTCTCAGCGATCTCTCCGGCGAGGGAATCATTCCGGAGCCTGAACCAGCTCTGGAGATGAAAGGGCAGCCTGAAGATTTGCGCAAAGAACCGAGGATCGTCTTCGTGGATCTGGAGACACAGAAGTCAGCCCAGGAAGTGGGAGGCTGGCAGAACTGTCACCTCATGAGGGTATCCGTGGCTGTCCTGTATGACAGCTTGGAAAAAACTTTTTGCATTTTCAGAGAAGGCCAAATGGATGACCTCCTCGCCCATCTCGAAAAGGCGGACCTTATCGTCGGCTTCAATATCAAGCGGTTCGATTACGAAGTCCTGAGGGCTTACACAGGCAAGGACCTCAAAAGACTGGCCACTTTTGACATCCTGGAAGACGTCTACCAGCGGCTCGGTTTTCGCCTGGGACTGGATCATCTCGCCGTCGAGACCCTGAAGAGGAATAAATCGGCAGATGGCCTTCAAGCCCTGGAATGGTTCAAAAACGGTGAGATGGAGAAACTGACGGACTACTGCCGGCAGGATGTGGAGATTACGAGAGATCTTTTTGAGTATGGCTTGAAAAACGGCCATCTCATCTACAGAACAAAGCAGGACGATCAGAGGCTGATGCTTCGGGTTGACTGGAACCTAGAAGACATGCTTAGAACGTTGAAACGTCAAATATGAGGTTGGCCACAGACCCACACGGACTTTTTGGCTGAGCGACTTGCTCAGCCAAAATCGACTATCTCTTCCCAGTGGCGCGAAATGGAAATAAATGATTTGACCTATGCTGTCAATGCCGCCGTCTTCGAGGTAAACCGGGAACTCGGGCCGGGTTTCCTCGAAAAGGTCTATGAGAATGCTTTTAGTCAATTTCACTTATCCGAAGGCGCAAATAAAACGGTTTGTTTTGTAACTTCCTTCAAGACACTAATGTTCATATGTGTCCCGCATGGGGACAGATATGAAAGTTTGTGTTTGTCTGTGTGTGTCTGTGGCAAATGAAAGCTTTTGAATGCAAACAATGCGGCACGTGCTGTTATGGAGAAGGTGGGGTCCCTGTTGAGAGCAGCGAAATCGAGAGAATCGCCTGTTTCCTCGCTTTGACCCCTGACTCCTTTATCCAGCAGTACTGCCAGGAAAAACACGGGAGGCTCTATATCGCCAGCGGAGCTGACGGGTTTTGTGTTTTTCATGATCAGGGAAAAAGGTGCCGAATTCATCCTGTCAAACCCCGGCCATGCTCCTTGTGGCCTTTCTATCCCACCCTTCTGAAAGAAAAGGAGAACTGGGAAATGGCGAGGGATGCTTGTCCCGGGATTAATGCAAAGTGCTCTTTTGAGGACTTCGTGAGGCAATCGAAGGAGTGAACATCTTTCGCAATTTTATAGATTTGATCTACCCGCCCCGGTGCCCCATCTGCCAGGCATTCCTGGAGGAGCAAAAGGCTGAGGAAAGGGATCATGAGATCCCATTTTGCGAGGGCTGCTCTTCAAGCTTCATTCAGATCACTTCTCCCCTCTGCCCTGTTTGCGGCAGACCTTTTGCCGCAGGAACCGTGAGTGACCATGTGTGCGAGAATTGCCTGAGAAAAAGGCCTTTTTTTGAAAAGGCTCGTGCTCCTTATCTCTATGAAGGAAGTCTGCTCAATGCCATCCATGAATTCAAGTACGCCGAGAAAACGTATTTGGCCAAGCCTCTCGGTCTCCTTCTCTCATCATTCGCGAAAACGTGGCTCCACGGCCACCCGAACCTGCTTGTCATGCCTGTTCCTCTTCATCCCAGGAGGCTGAGGGAGCGGGGATTCAATCAAAGCCTCCTTCTGGCCGAAACGGTAGCAACGACTTTGGACGCTCGCCTCGACTTCTCGTCTCTCAAAAGGATAAGATATACGCAGCCCCAGACAGAGCTGGGAAGCGAGGAAAGGAAAAAGAATGTTCGTAAGGCCTTTGGGGTTTCGAACCGTGATGCTGTAAAAGGGAGAGCCGTTGTCCTGGTGGACGATGTCGCCACGACCGGGAGCACGCTGAATGAGTGCGCCCGCACTCTGAGGAGGGCTGGGTGCCGACGGGTTTTCTGCCTTGTCCTGGCGAGAACTTCGACAGCGTAAACGCTAAGAAACGTTCATAAGTGTTTGCATGGGGCGGGTGCGCCCGGGAAGGGCTGGGGCCTTTTCTTGCGTTCCAAGGCGCCCTCCCGCCAGTCACTCCAGAAAAGGCTCCAGCCCTTCCCAACGTGGGGCTCTTTGTAACAAGTCTCATTTTGTGAGCCCATGCAAACACGTATGAAAGCTAGCAAATGCTTATTCACTGCTCGGACGCAGTCGTTTTTGTCTTTTGTTTCTGTGTGGGTCTGTGGCTAAATCTGCGTTCTCTATAAGTCTGCGGTGAAATGGTTTTTCGGTGGAGAGAAGACCATGGAACAGTACCGTTTGAAAGTAAAGGCGCTTCCAGAAATCAAAAACGAGATCGATCAGCTCAAGGCTCAGGGCAAAAGAATCGTATTCACCAACGGCTGTTTTGACCTTCTCCATCCTGGCCATGCGAGGTATCTCTGGGCCACGAAGCAATCGGGCGACTATCTGGTTGTGGCGGTGAACAGCGACCGCTCCGTAAGGTCCATCAAGGGGCAGGGGAGGCCTGTGGTTTCAGAGCAAGAAAGGGCGGAAATGGAAGCTG
>JAHECH010000647.1 GCA_024641835.1 Deltaproteobacteria bacterium | reverse complement strand
ACCGGGAAGCTGATCGTGGTCGGCTTCGGCCTTTCTAAGGTAGAGTACTCTATTGGTCGGCTCATGGCCTTTGACGCTGAGATCATTGGAACCTGGGGATGCCTCCCGGAATACTACCCTATCGTTCTGGATATGGTGTTGGGTGGGAAGATCAACATCCACGAATTCGTGGAGATCCGGCCCATGAGCTCCATCCTGGAGACCTTTGCTGAGGCGCACAAGACACCGCCCATGAAGCGGATCGTGCTCACCCCGGATTTCTAGTATGGGGTCCCTGAAGAGTATCCTGACTTGGTCCTCTGCGCGATGATCAAAGACGCGTGGGAAAGGAAAACGAGCAGGTGGTTGTTTTCGTAAATCAATAGCAACGAAAAAGGCGATTACATATAAAGGAGGAGAAAACTATGGGTTTGAAAGGTGCTTTGGAGTGGGTGCCAAGGGAAGACGGCGTGAAGGATCATTTGCTGCACACCGACGTGCACTGGGGAACCGAGGCTCCCTGTACGGTTTATGAAAAAAAGCCTCTGAAGGATCCAAACACAGGCAAAGTGATCGATGATCTTTTTGTCTCATGGATTCGACTGAACAATCCCAAACAGTACAATTCATACACTACGGAAATGGTCAAGGGTGTCATTGCCGGGTTTGAAAATGCATCGGTGGATAGAAGCGTGGTGGCTGTGGTGTTCACCGGAACGGGCCCTTATGCCTTTTGCACTGGCGGTAACACAAAGGAGTACAGCGAGTTCTACAGCCTCCGACCAGATGAGTACGGCCAGTACATGGAGTTGTTCAATCATATGGTGGACTCCATTCTGGCATGTAAGAAGCCGGTCATCTGCCGCGTCAACGGGATGAGGGTGGCCGGTGGGCAGGAAATCGGCATGGCCTGCGATCTCGCCATCGCATCGGATCTTGCCATTTTCGGCCAGGCGGGCCCAAGACACGGCTCTGCGCCGGATGGGGGTTCCTCTGACTTTCTTCCATGGTTCCTCGGTATGGAGGATGCCATGTGGAACTGTGTCTCCTGCGAAATGTGGTCCGCCTATAAGATGAAGACCAAGACCCTGATCAGCAAATGCGTGCCTGCTTTGAAGGTTGATGGAAAATGGGTTCGCAACCCCACCGTCATTACCGACCAATACGTGAAGGATGGGGAGATCGTCTACGGTGAGTTCAAGACAGGAGAGGCACTGAAAGAGGGCCGGGCCATTCTCAAGGATTATCAGGAGAAAGCGGATTTCGAGCTTCTGGACAAAGAGGTGAACAAAATCGTGTGGACCTTTGCCAACCTCTTCCCGGGATGTCTGATCAAGTCCATCGACAGCATTCGTGCCAAAAAGAAATTCTTCTGGGATTACTCCAAGAACTACAACAGGCATTGGCTCGCAGCAAACATGAGTGGCGAGGCTTTTCTGGGATTCGGCGCTTTCAATACCAAGAAGATCACGGGTCTGGATGTCATCGATTTCATCAAGTTCAGGCAGAACATTGCTAACGGCAGGACCTGGGATTTTGAGATGTTTGCTGAGGTGTTTGGCAAACCACAGAAGTAGTCGTGATGAACACCTCATCATGAACACGATGGCAGGCAGGGTTGCAAAGGCCCGCCTGCCATTTTAGTCTCAGCACAACAAAAGCAGGAAGGAGGAAGAGGGCTTATGGCATATCAATTGATTAGCGTCGACTTCAAGGATGGACTGGGCACCATCACCCTGAACAGACCACCACTCAATGTCCTGAACATTGCCATGATGGAAGAAATGAATGGGGTACTAGAGGAGTGGCAGGGGAAGAAAGACCTCAAGGTGGTGCTGTTCAACGCCAAGGGAAAATGCTTTTCAGCAGGAGTGGACGTGGGAGAGCACATGGGTGATATGGCTCCAAAGATGATTGGGGTCTTCCACCGCGTTTTTCGGTTAATGGACAAGCTCGGAATACCCACAGCCGCCTCCGTTTACAGTTCTTGCCTGGGAGGGGGATGTGAGCTTGCCGTTTTTTCTGATCTTGTTATCGCCGGCGAAGGAGCCAAGTTCGGTCAGCCCGAGATCCAGGTGGGCGTGTTTCCGCCCATCGCAGCCCAGATCATGCCCCGGATCATAGGAAGAAAGGCTGCCATGGACCTGGTCCTTTCTGGCAGGATCATTTCCGCTACAGAGGCCCTGCAGATAGGCCTGATTAACAAGGTCGTGAAAGACGAGGAACTGGAAAGGGAGACCGAAGCGTTCGTCAGGCCTTACCTGAAGCTCAGCGCGGAGGTCCTGAGGCAAGCAAAGAAAGCTATGATGGTGGGCCTCCTGGATGATCTGGAGCCCTCCCTTCAGAAAATCGAAGCGATCTATCTCCAGGGCCTCATGAAAACCCACGATGCCCATGAGGGGCTCAAGGCTTTTCTGGAGAAGCGGAAGCCCCTATGGAAAAATGAATAGCCCTCCGGAAAGTGCTCCGAAAATCTGACAATTGGACCATGCGGGTGGGGTTGGGCTAAGGCTCCAGATTCACTGGGTTTTGACAGCCTTTCGCCTTGACAGAAGGGCCTTTTGTTTCATATACTATTGGGGCAAAGAAAGTTTTCTTAGCGGTTGGTTCATTGGATCTAACCTATGGATTTTAAGGAGCTTTCCTACTACCTTCAAAATGTCGGCAAAGACCCCGCCCGCTTGATCTTTGAGGACGAACTCACCGGGCTGTACAATCGCCGATTCCTCTACAATTATCTGCAGCAGAATATCAAATGGGATTCTCTTGATCAACAGCATGTGTCCTTGCTCATGATGGACCTGGATCATTTCAAAAGCATCAATGACACCTACGGTCATGATGCCGGAGATAAGGCTCTCATCTATTTGGCCGGTATGATCAAGGAAATGGCAGGGCAGAAAAGTTTACCCATTCGCTACGCGGGCGATGAGTTCATGATCCTCCTGCCCGAGAAGGATAAGCAGACTGCTGTGGATGTGGGAGAAAACCTCATCCGGCAGGTTCACGATAGACCTTTTCAACTGAACGACGAGATGGAGCTCAGCATTACGCTGAGCATCGGGCTTGCCTCTGCTCCTGCGGACGCGAAGGACTATACCACCCTGATTCAAAGGGCGGATACGGCCCTCTACTATGCGAAGAAGGCTGGACGCGACCGGCTGGCCAACGCAGGTGACATCCCGCCTCAAGATGTTTTTGTCAAAACAGCCCTGCAACAGCTGGGGAAGGCCAAGATTGCTGGTCGAAAAACCCAGCTCGCTACCGTGGCTGAAGCTCTCAAACGATTCAGCCAGCGCCAAAGCCAGTTCGTCATTGCGCATGGGGCTCCTGGCATGGG
>JAHECH010000057.1 GCA_024641835.1 Deltaproteobacteria bacterium | reverse complement strand
CCTCTGATCCCGGGGTAGAGAACCTCTTCTCCCCCTCACCCGTCTTGCATCTGGATGCCAGGTGGAATGACCTGTCCCTGCACGACCTGACCAAGGAAACCCCTTTCGGGGAAGTCCAGGGCATCCTGCAAGGGCATGTCAAAGGGCTCGAGATCGCCGGGGCAGAACCCCAAAAGTTCGATCTTCTGCTGGAAACAGTACCGCGAGACGGAGTCCCCCAGAGAATCAGCATAAAGGCTGTGGACAACATCGCGCAAATCGGCGGAGGGCAGAACGCTTTTGGTGGGCTTGCCGGAGTCGTCACTTCTTTATTCAAGGATTTTCCTTATGGCAAGATCGGCGTGCATGCCGCCCTGGAAAACGACATGTTTAGGGTCAACGGCACCATCAAAGAGGGAGGAATAGAGTACCTCGTAAAAAGAGGTAGCTTTTCGGGTGTAAATGTTATAAACCAAAATCCGGATAACACGATCAGTTTCAAGGACATGGTCAAGAGAATCAAGCGGGTGACCGCTTCCCGAGGAGAAGTGGTGGTCAAATAGAATTCAATGAAAGATCCTCACCGTACCGTTGTGCGCGTCCATACGACGGTTGGGGATCTGGATCGATCGAATCAGTCTTTTGCCGCGACAGGAGGCACCAATGAACAGAAAACTGTTTTGGATCGCCGGTTTATCAGGCTTGGTCTTTGCTTTTGCATGCGTGACCATCAACATCTATTTCCCGGCAGAAAAGGTCGAATCGGTGGCCGGTGAAATCGTGAAAGATGTTCGAGGGCAGAAGGCGGATGAAAAAGAAAAGCCACCCAAGGACGGCAAGAGTTCTCTGTTCCAGAGAAGCCTTTTGGCCCTCGCTCCAGCGACAGTATGGGCGGAGGATGCGACCACGGTTTCCAACCCCACGATCAGGGGGCTCAAGGACAAGCTGAAAAGCAATTATTCGCAGATGAAACCCTATTACCAGAGAGGAATGGTGGTTGAAGGCAACAATGGCTACGTATCTCTCAGGAACACGGATGCCCTCAACCTGAAAGAGAGGCGGGATTTAAACAACCTTGCTGACGCGCAAAACCAGTTCAGAAGGCAACTCTATGAGGAAGTGGCAAAGGCCCTGAAAATAGACCCGAGTCAGGTCAACCGAGTGGCGGAAATCTTTGCCAAGGAATGGCAAAAGCCCGTGCGATAATTAGCCGCAGACACACGCAGACACGCCCCTTTTGTCCGGCCGACACGGCCGAACAAAACAGTCTGTTTTAGATGAACCGAGCACGAGCCGTGGACATTAACACGATCACCTACGAAATCAATGGTGCAGTCTTCGAAGTGAACCGATCGCTTGGGCCTGGCTTCCTTGAAAAAGTATATGAAAATGCATTGCTGTTTGAATTGAGAAATCGGCGGCTGAAAGCTGAGAGTCAAATTCCCATCAAGGTTTCTTACAAAGGTCACGTTGTCGGCGAATACGTCGCTGACATCTTGGTTGAAGGAAAGGTTATCATCGAACTCAAGACGGTGGAGACAATAGATAGGGCTCATGAGGCTCAGCTGCTGAACTATTTGAAAGCAACTGGAACGAAAGTGGGCTTCATCGTCAATTTCAAGAACCCAAAGGCTCAGATCAAAAGAATGGTCCTGAACTTAGAGGAAAAGACGCCATAGAAACGGTTCCGCCTGTGGCGGAACTGTTTGCCTGCGGGTGTCTGCGGTTAACCGAGCATGGATGAAATCACTCCAGGAACCTATGACAAATACATCAAGGCCCTCATGGATGTGAGCGAGGCCATCACATCGGACCTCTACTTGGAGGATATTCTGAAGCTCATTGTGATGGTGACGGCTAAAGTGACGGGCGTGGAGATATGCTCCCTGTGGCTTATGGATGAAGGTGAAGGCCCCCAAAGAATCCGCCTCAAGGCGACTCAGGCGATTGATCCGGACTATGTCAAGGATCGAGCCCTCAACATGAATGAGGGGGTTGTGGGGTTTGTGGCAAGCAACAACAAACCCCTCATCGTTAAGGATGTGCTCAAGGAACGCCTGTTCAAAGAAAAAGAGATGGCGAAGAAACTGGGACTCGTCTCCATGGTGAGCGTTCCCATGCACGTGCGAGAGGATAAGGTGATCGGAGTGCTCAATTGTTTTACTGCTGAGGCCCATGATTTTTCCCAGACGGAAGTGAATCTGATCACCACTGTGGCCAATCAGGCCGCCATAGCGATTGAGAATACTCGACTCCTGGTGAGAACCAAAGTCATCGAGGAGGAGCTTGAAACGAGAAAGAAGATTGAAAGGGCAAAAGAAATCCTCATGGTCAAAAAGAACCTGCCTGCCGACAAGGCTTTCCGGTGGCTTCAAAAGAAGAGTATGGACACCCGGAAATCCATGAGGGAAATTGCCGACGCCATCATCATTTCCCAGGACCTTTAGGTTCGTTCATGTGAAAAGTTCTCCTTACCTCCCGCATAAAAGAGGCGGTGCACCAGCCGCCCTTTTTTTGTGCCGAGGCTGCAGGGTGGCTTTCCCCTGTTCGCCTCCAAATTGACATTCATGCCATGCGATCGTATTGTATTTTTGGAAAGCGGCTACGGTCTATTTCCGAGATCTCATCCTGACGGAATGGGTGGGGGGTGTTTTTCTGATGGCATCAAAGAAGTTAAACGTTTCCAGCGAGATTTACACCCGTTTTCAGGCATTTTACGAACTTATGGGTATCAAGATACGGGAGATCTTGCTGGTTTCGAGCCGCTACGACGCTTTCATCATGGAGGAGGATGGGAGCCTCGCCTCCCGCATCATCAATGAATACAGCGGGCTGAATTTGAGCCAGCCCCCCCGAGTCACCCGCACCCCCTCAGCTTACGCAGCCCTTGAATACCTGAATGAGAAGAAATTCGACATGGTGATTACTACGCCACACTTGGACGACATGGACGCTTTTTCCCTGGGCCTCGAGATTAAGAAGCTGAAGCAAGACCTCCCCGTCATCCTTCTGGCTCACAGCACCAGAGGCGTTTACCCGCCTCCAGAAAACAAGGATTCCAGCGGGATCGACGAAATCTTCATCTGGTCGGGCAATTCCGATTTGCTGTTGGCTCTCGTCAAGAACGCTGAAGATCGCCTCAACGTGGATTATGACACCCGCAGGGCGAATGTGCGAGTGCTTATCCTGGTTGAGGACTCTCCCGTCTACTACTCGTCTTTCTTGCCGCTCATCTATAAAGAAATCGTGCGCCAGACCCAGGCCGTGCTCGAAGTGGGGCTCAATGAGGAGCATCGGCTTCTCACGATGAGAGCAAGGCCGAAGATCCTATTGGCCATGACATATGAAGAGGCTATGGCCATCTTCGATAAGTTCAGGCCTTTTGTTTTTGGGGTGATTTCGGACGCCCGCATCCCCAGGAATAATAAACTCGACAATGAAGCCGGATTTGATTTGCTCTCCGAAATCCGTGCGGAAATTTCTGATCTTCCTCTTCTGATGATGAGTTCAGAGCCCAAGAACAGTCAGAGGGCAGCAAAGATCCCTGCGGTGTTCCTGGACAAGAACTCTACGAATCTCCTCGCTGAGCTGCACGACTTTTTCATAAACCACCTGGGTTTCGGAGATTTCGTTTTTCGTCTGCCTGACGGCAGAGAGGTTGCCCGAGCCTCCAACCTTCGAGAACTGGAAGAAAAGGTGGCGATCATTCCCGAAGATTCCCTCTGGTATCATGCCAGGCATAATCACTTCTCCAGATGGCTGACGGCCCGCTCTGAGGTCGCTCTTGCTTCCTCATTCCGTGAAGTGGACGCCTCCGATTTCACGAGCGCAGAGGAAGCTAGAGGGTTCATTATCTCCAACCTTCGGGCGCTGCGCAAATGGCGTCAGAAAGGAGTCGTAGCCGAGTTCAAAGCCTTCAGTTTCGATCCTGACACCAGTGACTTTGTTAAGATCGGCCAAGGTTCCCTCGGTGGGAAAGCGAGGGGGCTCGCCTTTATGACGGCTCTTCTTCAGGAGAATCCCAGGATTCACGAAAGCTATCCCGAAGTGAGCATCGAAATCCCGAAAACCCTGGTGATCTGCACCGATGGTTTTGAATCTTTCGTGTCTCAGAACCGGCTGGAGGATTTCGGCAAGGAGGATTTCACCGATGATGTGATCATGGAGGCTTTTCTTGAGGCCGAGATGCCGGAGTGGTTGGTCAGAGAACTCGAGGCCTATCTTGCCCAGATAAAATATCCCTTATCCGTGAGATCATCGAGTCTTCTGGAAGACGCTCAGTTTCAGCCCTATGCCGGGCTCTACAATACGTTTATGATCCCCAATAACCACCCTGACCTTTCTGTCCGACTGCAGCACCTGATCAAGGCAATCAAGCTGGTCTATGCTTCAACCTATTTTGAAGGACCCAAGGCTTTTTCAAGGAGTATTCTGAATCAGCCTCATCTGGAGGCCATGGCTGTCGTCGTCCAGCAACTCGCGGGTGAAGAGTATGGGGATTTCTTCTATCCAGCTATCTCCGGAGTGGCCCAGTCCCACAACTTTTATCCCGTCTCTCCCATGAAACCTGAGGATGGAATATGCCTCATTGCCGTGGGTCTCGGAAAAACGGTTGTGGAAGGAGAGAGGGCCCTGCGCTTCTCTCCCAAATATTCCCACATCCTGCCCCAGTTCTCGACGGTGGATGATATCCTTGCCAATGCACAGCGCTCCTTTTACGCCCTAAGAATCAGGAACTATCCCGCCAATCTCAAGTTCCGGGAGTACTACAACCTGGATAAAAGAGAAGTGGATGAGGCTAAAACGGAATACCCTGTGAGAACCCTTGCGAGCACCTACATTCCTGAAGAACACAGGATACGGGACGGCCTTTTACCGCAGGGTTATCCCGTATTAACTTTCGCACCGATCCTCAAATATAGCCTTTTCCCTCTGCCCAAAATTCTCGCGGACTTTTTGGACTTGGGCCGAAGAGGCATGGGCTGCCCTGTGGAAATGGAGTTCTCTGCGAATATCGGCTCCGACAAGCAGAAAAAAAACAGCTTTTATTTCCTCCAGATCAGGCCGATGGTGGCGGAAGGCCAGCAGTTGGAGGTGGACATTACCCAGCAGGATTTGGAAAAAGCCTTCTGTCGCTCAAGCCAGGCTCTTGGCAATGGGAAGAACGAGGAGATCGCCGACATTGTGTACATCAAGCCTCAAGATTTCAGACCCGAATTCACGGTGCAGATGGCCGAGGAAATCGGCCAGATCAATGCAGCGCTCCTCAGGGAAAACCGCCCCTACTTGCTCGCAGGCCCTGGGAGATGGGGATCGGCAGATCGATGGCTGGGGATTCCAGTGACGTGGAAAAACATTTCGGGCGTCCGCGCCATGATCGAGCTCAGAAATGAGAAGATCAAGGCTGATCCCTCTCAGGGATCTCACTTTTTCCAGAATATCACCGCTCTCGGCATTCAGTACATCACTGTCACTGAAGATGCCGGAACGGGCGATCACTTCGACTGGGAATGGATCAGTTCGGTGCCATCCGTCAAAGAGTTGAGTTTTGTTCGCCATGTCCGGCTCCGAAGACCCCTCACGATTAAAATCGATGGCAGAACATCGCGATGTGCCATCATTGCAAACGGATGAATAGGATGTTACCATACTTGCCCAAAACGATTATGGACAGCAGTGGCATGGCAGATAATTGACAGAAATGACCATCGCAGGGTGATAGGAGGAGAATCATGTTGGACATCTTACAGATGATCAGAGCTAAAGATCCCGTGGAGAAAGAATTTCATCAGGCTGTGAAAGAAGTGGTTGAAACGGTGAAACCGGTCTTGGAGCGGAACCCTCAATACCGTAATATGGCCATCTTGGAGAGAATCGTAGAACCGGAGCGGGTCATCATGTTTCGAGTGCCGTGGATGGATGATCAGGGCCAGATCCATGTGAACAGAGGCTTCAGGATACAGATGAACAGTGCCATAGGCCCCTACAAGGGAGGGATACGTTTTCATCCATCCGTGAACCTTAGCATCCTTAAGTTTCTCGCCTTTGAGCAGGTCTTCAAAAACGCCTTGACCACCCTGGCCATGGGCGGTGGAAAAGGCGGCTCCGACTTTGATCCCAAAGGCAAATCCGAAAACGAAGTGATGCGCTTCTGCCAGAGCTTCATGATGGAACTCTTTCGCCATGTGGGTCCCGATACAGACGTCCCCGCAGGAGACATTGGCGTGGGGGCGCGGGAAATCGGGTACCTCTTCGGTATGTACAAGAAACTGGCGAACGAATTCACAGGCGTTCTGACCGGTAAGAGCCTCGGCTGGGGCGGCAGCCTGATCAGGCCTGAGGCGACCGGCTATGGGTGCGTCTACTTTGCTGCAGAGATGCTGGCCGCTCAGAATCAGACTCTCCAGGGCAAACGATGTCTTGTCTCAGGAGCCGGGAACGTAGCCCAGTTCACGACTGAGAAACTCATTGATCTCGGTGCAAAAGCAGTCACCCTTTCTGATTCTTCCGGCTATATCTATGATGCAGAAGGAATAGACAAGAATAAACTGGATTTCGTGAAGAAGCTGAAGAACATCCGAAGGGGAAGAATCAAGGAGTACCTGGACAAGTATCCTGAGGCGGTCTACACCGAAGCCGACTCTACCCTGGATTACAATCCTCTGTGGAACCACAAGGCGGATTGCGCTTTCCCCTGTGCCACGCAGAATGAAATCAACGAAAAGGATGCACGAAACCTCGTGCGCAACAGCGTAAAACTCGTGTGTGAGGGAGCGAACATGCCCTCGACGCCGGAGGCGATCGATATTTTCCTGGATCACAAAACCATGTATGCGCCGGGAAAGGCTTCGAATGCGGGCGGGGTGGCCGTGTCGGGTCTGGAGATGGCGCAGAACAGCATGCGCCTGAACTGGCCGAGAGAAGAAGTGGACAGCCGCCTCAGGATCATTATGAAGAGTATTCACCACACCTGCTTGGAAGCCGCTGCGGAATACGGGATGCCGGGCAATTACCTTGTCGGTGCCAACATTGCCGGCTTCCTGAAAGTCGTCAATTCCATGCTCGATCAGGGTCTCGTGTAGGTCTTCCTGGTATCTCGAATCATAGATCCGCGGCCAAACTGAGCTGAGCCGGAGCGCTCCGTCACAGGACGCGAATCACTTCATGACGCTGAGGATGCACTCTTTGATCTGTCCCTTCACTTCTTCTTCATAGACCTTCTGCCCGCTCGCATCTCTCACGTAGAATACGCCTGTCATTCTCTCTTTGTCGGTGTGGACCTTTGCAAACCGAATGTCCAGGCCGAGGTTGAAGATCTCTTTCGCGAGGTCATAGAGCAGGCCCGTTCTCCCTCCAGCACTCACCTCTACGATGGTGAAGAAATCAGAATCCTCATTATCTATTCGCACTCTCTTGAGAGGCAAACCATACTCTGCCGCGGGCCGCAAAGCCATCCTCTCCTTTTTGCTGATCATGGGATCCAGGGGTAGCTTTTCTTCAATAGCCTCTACGGCATCGTTGAAAACCTTGTCCCACATTTCCTTTTCTCTGTAGGGGTCAAGAGGGTTTGTTACTTCATAGGTATCGAAGGCGAGGCCATTCTTGAGGGTGAAGATATTCCCGGAAAGAACCTTGATATTGTTCAGAGTAAAAACCCCCACCATTTTGCTGAAGAGACCGGGCTTGTCATAGGTGCAGAGAATCACTCTGGTGACGGGCGCATCCTTCAGTTTCTGAAGGGCCCATGACAATCTCCGATCGCCCATGGTGAGAGCCAGAAGAAAGTGCTGGACCATGTCTTCCCTGGGCGTATTGAGAAAATACCGCGTGGATATCTGGTCCATCAGATCTATGATATCTTTTCTCGCAAATTGAGGCCCGAGAACCTTGTATAGATTCCTTTTGTTTTCATCCACCGTTTTGGTGGCATCTGGCGAAGCCAGAGTCCCCCTTTCCAGGATATGTTTCGTCTTGAAGTAGAGCTCAATGAGAAGCATCATCTTCCAGTCACCGCTTGCCATAGGCCCTGTGGCAATGCTGTCTGCTATGGTGAGCAGGAAGAGCAGCCGCAGTTTCTCAGGATCCCCGATGTTCTGGGCCACCTGGATTGCGGTTTTCTCATCATTGAGATCTCTTCTCTGGGATGCGTTCACGAGCCGAAGGTGATGCTTGACCAAGAAGCGTAGAACCTTGGGGGCTTCTCCGGCGAGACCGAGGCGCTTCAGGATGCGAGGAATAAGCTCAGCCCCTCTTTTTGCATGCTCTCCCCGATAACCCTTCCCTATGTCGTGAAGAAGGCCGACAAGAAATAGCCAATCCGGATGCTTCAGTTCTTTGAACACTTCCTGAAGGAGAGGCCACCGATCGTTATAATTTCCTTTGGAGATCCCGTGAATGACTTCCAGAGTCCTCAGGGAGTGAAGATCGACCGTCTCCATATGGTAATAGCTGAATTGCGCCAGGTTTCTGATTTTCTTGAATTCAGGGATGAAAAGGCTGACCAAGCCGATCTCCAAGGCGAGTCTTAAGATTTTCGGATTCTGAGGATTGAGAACCAGGTCCAGGAAAAGTTTCCTTGCTTCCGGGATGGAGAGCAACTCTTTCCCATCTTCCGCGATTCTTTTGCTCGCTTGCCAGACAAAACCGGACCCAAGGGAAAGGCCTCTCCTGTTCGCCTCCTCAAAAGCCTTTAGAATGATCATGGGGCCTTTTTGAAGAAGGCCCTCTTGGTTTAGATCAATGGCTCCTTTCATCACCTCAAACTCAGGGGAAAGGTGACTGGGTGGAGGCTCCACAGGCTGGGGATCGATGATATCCATCGCTTTTCTATGGAACTCTTCACTTCCGTACCGGATCCGATTGAGATGGAGATAAAGATCCCTCATGAACCTCTCCGGCCCTGTGTTATGAGCCCCGTTCTCGTAGCCCAGGCTGCGGGATACTCTCTCCTGAAAAGGAAGAAGAAGACGGTCTTCCCTGCGACCGCCTGCAAGGAGATGGAGGCGATTTCTCACTTTGAGAACAAAGCTTTCAGAGTCGTGAAGTTTGTCCAGACCAAAATAGGAAAAAACAGGGAGCCTCTTGATTTGCCGGAGGTACCTGCACCTGAAGTATATTTTGGCCACCCAGGCCATGAAATGCATGTCCCTGAGGCCTCCCAAGCCCTCTTTGATATCAGGCTCCATGAGGTACTCCTGGCTGACGTACTTCTCTTCGCGCTTTTGCTGGTAAATCAGGAATTCTTTCAGGAGAGTTTCCTTTTCGCGGTCGATCTTGGACCAAAAGGCAGCATCAAAGAGTCGAAAAAAAGAGCGGGATCCCATCAAGAACCTGGAATCGAGAACTGAGGTGAGAAAACGAAAATCTCTCATGGCAAGGCGGTTACATTCCTGAACGGTCAGAACCGCGTGGCCCACTTCGAGCTTGGCGTCCCATAGAGAGTGCAGGACCTTCGTGATGAGATTGTCCGTCTCGCTGGAGAGATTCCCCTGGTGGGCAACAAGAAGATCCACGTCCGACCCCAGGCAGATTTCACGTCTCCCATAGCTGCCCAGCGCCACAATGGCGATACGCTCTTCGAAGATCTCCTTGGCTTTTTCTTTCAGTCCTGCGGCAAGAAAGAGGGTTAAGATGAACCGATCCATTAGATCGGTATATCTTCGTGCTGCAAGAAAGCCTGAACTCTGAATCAGATCCTTCTGAATCAGAGCGTCCCTGGCTTCAATAAATTCTTGAACAACGGGGTTGGAAGAGCCCAAAGCTCTAGATGGCGTCTTCGTCTTCTTCTCCTGTTCGTATGCGCACCGCCTTTTCCACGGAGAGGACAAATATCTTTCCGTCTCCTATCTGCCCTGTGTGGGCATTCTCTTTGATCGCGTCAATGACCCTCGCAACCATGTCCGTCGGGACAACGACCTCGATTTTGATCTTGGGAAGAAAATCCACCACGTATTCCGCCCCTCTGTAGATCTCTTTGTGGCCTTTTTGTCTCCCGAAACCCTTGACCTCTGTGATCGTCATGCCACTAACCCCGAGTTCCAGGATTGCATCCTTGACTTCGTCCAGCTTAAACGGTTTGATAATCGCCTCGATCTTCTTCATTCCTTCCCTCTATCCTTCTTTGAAGTGTTGCACGGGGACAGCGCTTCCCCGCCTTTACCATGGCTCCTCCCGGAGCGACCTTTGTCTGTCTACCGATTCAGCACTTACCAAGGAGAGCAATATATGGTTCACGTTTTTGCGCGTCATAGGGCTTTTCCTCCATGTCACAAGCGTGAACCCTTTCACATGCGTGAACGTCATCCCCTTGACATTATTTTTATCAAATGGTTATGCTATTCGCCCCGTGGATTCATGTCAATCCTTTTTGCACCCCCCAATCGATACCCGACCTGAAAGTATGATTAACCATACGTTTTCGTATCATACGCTAACTTTAATAACAATTTTGTAATTACAGCCCTCATCCCAATGAGCGACCACCGGAGATTAACCTATTGATATCGATTGAGAACTTCTGTCCTTCCCGGGTATGGCACGGCGATTGCCTATGGGATTCGGAGAAAAATGACGGGGGAACCGCATATGAACGCAGGAGACACCAGTTTCGTTTTGATTTCCGCAGCTCTCGTGATGCTTATGACGCCCGGGCTGGCCCTTTTTTACGGCGGAATGGTCCGCAGCAAGAACGTCCTCGGAACCATCATGCAGAGCTTCATTATTCTTGCCATCATCAGCGTGGAATGGGTTCTCTGGGGCTACACCATGGCCTTCGGCCCGGATCACGGAGGCATCATCGGAGGCATGGATTGGTTTGGCCTGAAGGGGGTGGGGTTGACTCCCAGCTCCGATTATGGGACGACGATTCCCCATCTCGCTTTCATGGTTTTTCAATGCATGTTTGCTGTCATCACGCCTGCCTTAATCACTGGCGCATTTGCAGAAAGACTCAGTTTCAGTGCTTTTCTCCTTTTCACCCTTCTCTGGGCGACATTTGTGTACAACCCCTTAGCCCATTGGGTTTGGGGAGCGGGTGGATGGCTGGCGAAAATGGGGGCGATGGACTTCGCAGGGGGCACCGTGGTCCACATGAGTTCAGGGATCTCAGCACTTGCTGCGGTCCTGGTGGTGGGCAGAAGGCGGGGTTATGGAAGCACGCCCTATATCCCTCACAATCTGCCCATGACCATCACAGGGGCCGCTTTACTCTGGTTCGGCTGGTTTGGATTCAATGCTGGCAGTGCTCTGGCTGCAAACGGCCTGGCAGCTAGCGCTTTTGTGGCCACCCATGTCGCTGCCGCCGCAGCGGCTCTTTCGTGGATTCTCGCGGAGAAGCTCCACAGGGGGAAACCCACCACTTTGGGCGCAGCGAGCGGGGCTGTTGTAGGCCTTGTGGCCATTACGCCAGCATCAGGTTTTGTCGGGCCTGTTTCAGCCATCATCATCGGTGGCCTTGCAGGAATGATCTGCTACGGCGGGGTGCTGCTGAAGTCAAAGATGCGCTATGACGATTCTCTTGACGTGGTGGGCGTCCATGGTGTTGGGGGAACCTGGGGAGCTCTGGCCACCGGGCTTTTTGCGAGCAAAGCGATCAACCCTGCCGGATCCAACGGCCTTTTTTTCGGGAACCCTCATCAGTTGGCGATCCAGTTCATTTCGGTTATCGCCACCATGGTTTTTGCGTTTGTCATGACCCTAATCATCATCAAAGTCGTAGACATCTTCATAGGCCTCAGGGTGAGTGAAGAGGATGAGGAAAGGGGCTTGGACATGAGCCTCCATGATGAAGTGGGCTATACTCACTAAAACTCATAAGATCGCATATCCAATATTCTTGAAAAAGGAGTGGAGACCATGAAAAAGTTAGAAGCAATCATCAAGCCCTTTAAACTGGATGATGTCAAAGAAGGCCTCGCCACTCTCGGAGTCAAAGGCCTCACCGTCACAGAGGTGAGGGGTTTCGGCCGCCAGCGGGGCCACAGAGAGGTGTACCGGGGAGCGGAATACCAGGTGGACTTTGTCTCCAAGATCAAAATTGAGGTGGTGTTGGAGGATGGACTTGTTGCCGAGGCCGTGAGAGTGATTCAGGAAAAAGCGAGGACAGGGCAAATCGGAGACGGGAAGATCTTCGTTATTCCGGTGGAGAACGCCATCCGTATCCGGACAGGCGAAACCGGGAAAGACGCCATCTAGTGTCGCGTCCCAGAAGTTCCTTTACAAATAACACTGCGGTCCCACCCCCTGTCGGGAGGCGGTCTTCCAGGCCTCTCCAGAGACGGTACACGGTCCAAGGGACACGCTGCACGGTTGAACATCGTATCGCATTGATGGGTTTTCCTTGCACCGTGCGCCCTGCGCTGTGAGCCGTTCCTGTGCCTGCCCGGCTGTGAATATCGGGGCCACGGGAGTCTCTTTCAAAATGAGGAAACGAAGTGAGACCGGGGATGAGAGACCCCCGCGGCCCCTCAGGCGTTTCTAGCACCCCTGTGTCC
>JAHECH010000646.1 GCA_024641835.1 Deltaproteobacteria bacterium | reverse complement strand
CATGCTTTCTCCTTTCGCATCCGCACACCAATGTACTACTTCTCAACCAATGGAGAAAGCACTTTCCTCTATCAAAACTACTTTTTCTACAGCCTCAACGACGCGGCTAAACGGTTGGCAAAGGAGCGCAGCGGATTTGCCAGTCCGCCTTCAGCCGCTGGTTAGAAAAAGGGAACTGGCCAGTATGCTTTGGCATTAACGATTTAAATGATTTTCCAGATTACTGATGCTTTTTCCGAGCCAGTTCTTTCTCAATACTGGCCAAAGCTCTCTTAACCCCCACTTTTGGGTCATACCTTAGTGCCTGAATGTACTGGTGTTTTGCCCCAACCTTATCACCAATAGCCTCAGCGCCTTCACCTAGCCTCCGGTGGATTCGAGCTTTGCCTGTATCATCATTCTCCCTCTCCAGGGCTGTTTCAAGGAGCATATCGATTTCTGCCATCGCTGACTGGGGCTGTCTATGGCCTGATTTCAGATTATCGAGGAGCTCTGCAGCCTTGGCTTCCAAAGAGAAAGAGTCCCCTTTGTCAACTAGCCATTTCAACTCAGCCTTCTCAACCTCATCGCTGTTGAGGAGTGCTCCAGAGCTGTCGTATTTCCTCGTTATTGACCTCAAAGTAACATGCAGTTGGTTCTCGGCGATCTCTACCCTCTCCGGTGGCTGGTGTTCGATAAGCTGAAAAAGTAAGCACCGTTTCGGCAGGGAAAAGAAAAACAATTCGTTCCCCGTGCTAAGCCATGAAATTTCACCCCGATCGGAGATGCCCGGCGTCGGATAACTTGCTCCTTTCTGATACGTTATGATAGGTTCACCGTCGGGGCTTAAGACGCAAAAGGTGCCCTTCGGGGATTCTCCGAATCCAATATCGTAAATAGCACCAATGCCGTTGTTGGAAACAGCGCCTTTGAACGGTCTTTGCATACCGATTTGGTAAACCAGCTGTTTATTCCTCAATAATATGGTTCTCCCGTAACCACTTTCTCTAAAGCCTCCCCCCGATTTACCCCGATACTCTGAATCCTGACAAGCAATAATGTATTCGCCATTAGGAGACTTTGAATATTGACCGTAGAAATCGATAGACCATATTCTTAACGTGTCGTAGGATGAAGAAAAAGAGACTTCAAGCGGTCCACCTGGCTTATTCCCTTTGTTCAATCTGCCTCGGAAAAAATCAAAAAGACCCATTGGCTTGATCCTTATCTATCCCCAATGTCTAAAAGCAACCTACATAGATCGCACTGGCAATTTCCAGAACACAAATGGTCACCCCCGAATTAATCAGCGATACGCAGTTCAAATGACCGCCCTTTCTTGGTTCTCGTTATTTTCCCAAACTTATCAGCGAAATAGAGGGCGTAATAAATATCTTCCCTTGCTACCGGCCGATTGTAGCTATAGAGCGTCGCACAGACCATAGACTCTGCATGCTTGGCGATGTCGGATTGCAAAATACCGGGATTGGCCTGAATGGTCGGCAATAATGCGGAGATGAGTTTCTCAAAGATTGGGTCTCGTCTTACAAATGCCTCATATTCCTTCGTGGCTTTTTCTAACTCGGCATCGTCACCGGCCTGCTTCCAAGACTCAACACATTTAAGGTATCCCATCCTGGCTCCCAAAAAATCTCCTTGTCGTTCGGCCTGCCTTGCCCAATTTAAATGCATCATCGCGTCTTCATTTCTTGACATCGCCGCCCCCCTCCTTTTTTCAATTCAGCGTCATGGTTAATCGTCTATCCCGCATCCCCCGGTTTCTTTGATATTGCCCTCTAACAGGCTGCGAGATGAGCCGCCGTCGGGTGGGAGTGGAAATTGCTGTTTTTGCAATTCCGCTCCCACCCGGCCGAGCGGGGTGAAGCCCGAAGGGAGTCGGCTCGATGGAGCTTGATAGGCGGAGCGCGAGCGGAGCCTAGAAAGCTCTATCAGCACATCTCGCAGCCCGATAAGCGGACGAGCAAAGCGAGAGCGAGCGGTCCGCTTATCACCAATATTAAGCAGCGGCGCTGAAGTGCTACTGATTGGATATTTAAACCACCGAATGTGACTGGACAACGGACTGCGCCGTACGCTTCAATATTTCGTTAGCTGATGCTCTGTAGGGCAGCGGCTGAGTGCTCCAGAATTTTGCAGTAGAGCCGCAAGCGCATAATAGTTAAGCTGATTCGGAAACTGATTTGCGGGGTGCCAGAAGTCAACAAAGGTCCGTCCGTTCGCAATCCATACCCCGTCGCACACCTTTTGAGCATCTTCCCAGAGGTGTTGAATCAAGGACCACACGTTACCGCAGACCACTATCTCTGGGCCGATAAGTTCGACCTGCTGTCGGATCAACGCCCCATCTTCGTTCACGTAAGAAACCAGATCGTCTCAATCGCTTGACGACTTTCCGCTACTCTTCTTGATGTTAATGGCCGCTGCGGAGAGAAGGGCTTCTCTAGCTGCGTCATATGCAACATCGTCATTTGGAAAAGGCGGAAGCGAATGAGGCGTGGCCGTAAGAATTCCGTAGGTCCAATATGATACGGTCCACCACACTTTGTACTTTGGCCCGTCCCACTCTTCACGGATGACTTCCCGGAGATCCCACCCTTCAGCATCGTCCGGTTCGCCATAAGCCTCTCGTAGAATGAAAAGGACCTTTCGCCGAGCTTGGAGCCACCGGCCGGAATCAATAATCCCATCACGAATGGAAAGAGGGACCTCCGTAAATAAATAAGTCTAGGCTTCGAGGGCAAAGCGCCGTTTTCTTGCCAAGGCTTCCCCCCTCCTCGTGGCGTATCCAACTGCCGGCTGGCTCATGACCAACTTCTTTGCAATGGCCGTATTACTAAGACCCAGTTCCCGCACCGCCCAGTAACAAAACAGACTCCTTGCCTCAACCTCGTCCTTTCTGCGACCTTTGGTATATATTATCGCTTGGACCTGAACCCCAAGAAGTTCCTCTACACGCTTTTACACTCTCTTGAGGTCGTATCCCTTGCCTTTCAGCTCATACCTTCGCTCCAGACTCTCTTCGGCTTCCGCGAGGATGGACAGCACGAACTCGCTGTCCCCCAGTATCCGCTCATCTCCCTTCAGACGATCCGGCCCACCTCCCCGGCTCTTCTTTACCTCTTCCCATCCTCCCATGCTCCTGACCAACCCGCCCCCGGTCAAGTCCCTCCTCTTGCCCTGACTGATCCCTGCCTCAACATAGGTAGCATAGGCCCTCCTGGCATCCCCTATCTTCTGCCCGAAAAAAGAAAGCACGTATCCCGTATCCTGCCAGGATCTTTCAATTCTTCCCATCAATGCGCTGTGCCCACTGTAGGCATATCGGTTCAA
>JAHECH010000056.1:8143-12534 GCA_024641835.1 Deltaproteobacteria bacterium | reverse complement strand
TCCAAATCTCATCTCTCTTCATCCCGGCCGCAAAGGTCAGGGGAAGCGCATAGGTCTGTATATCCCCGTCCAGGTAATCCGCCTGGGCAAGAATCATATACGATCGGGAGTCGGTATTTGACATGTTGATCACGTCACGAACTCGCACCGATTTGATTTCCTGCGCCTTGCCACTGAACCAGCGGCTTTTTCTTAGGTAATCTGGCAGCGCGGCTTCAAGCACCTTTCTGGTTTCTCCGTAAAATAGCGTATCCCAGGCGTCACCGGCTTGGATCGTAGGCAGCTCCCGGCCCGACGTAATCCTCTCTTCCATCCTTTGGGCAAGGGTTTGAGGTCCCAGGATGAACCAGTAAAAGCTGTGGGGCCCGAGGGAGAGAGAATACGGTGCTCTGCCGATGACGGGGAACGGAGTCCGGCCGAAAATCTCCACAGGCACTGTTCCTGAATAAGAGGAGAGATCCAGATCCACATACTGCACAAAGCGGGACAGATTGGCCACCACCAGGATTCGCTCTTGGCCATGAGTTCGCAGAAAGGCAAGAATCTTTGAATTGTCCGGGTTCAGGAACTCAATCGATCCATACCCGAAGGCGCTGAACCGCTTTCTTATAGAAAAAAGTCGTTTCATCCACCAGAGGATGGAATGGGTGTTGTTCTGCTCCGCTTCCACATTCATGACTTCATAATGGTACTCAGGGTCAATGATGACGGGCAAGTAGAGCTTTTGAGGGTTTGCTTTGGAAAAACCCGCGTTTCGATCAGCGCTCCATTGCATGGGTGTGCGGACGCCGTTGCGGTCTCCGAGATAGATGTTATCCCCCATACCGATTTCGTCCCCGTAATAGATAATCGGGGTCCCGGGCATGGAAAAGAGAAGCCCGTTCATGAGCTCGATTCTTCTTCGATGATTCCCGAGCAGGGGTGCCAACCGCCGCCGGATACCCAGATTGATCCTCATCCGAGGATCCTGAGCATAGGTTCGGTACATGTAATCCCGTTCTTCATCGGTCACCATCTCCAGGGTCAATTCATCATGATTTCGGAGAAAAAGCGCCCACTGGCAGGTTTCGGGGATGGGAGGTGTCTGGTCGAGAATATCCAGGATCGGGAAACGGTCCTCCATCCGAAGGCTCAAGAACATACGAGGCATCAGGGGAAAATGAAAAGCCATGTGACATTCATCTCCCTTGCCAAAATACTCCGCAGCATCTTCAGGCCACTGGTTCGCTTCTCCAAGAAACATGCGGTTCTTGAATTGGCTCTCCACATGGGCCCGGAGCTTTTTGAGAAACTCGTGCGTCTCGGGAAGGTTTTCGCAGTTGGTGCCTTCTCGTTCATAGAGGTAAGGCACAGCGTCCAGGCGGAGCCCGTCCACGCCCAGGCTCAGCCAGAAGTCCAGGGCCTTAAAGATGGCGCTCTGAACACGAGGGTTGTCATAATTCAAGTCGGGTTGATGGGAATAGAAGCGATGCCAGTAGTATGCCTTCGCCACAGGATCCCATGCCCAGTTGGAGGATTCAAAGTCCTGAAAAATGATTCGGGTTTCTTTGTAGCGATCCGGGGCGTCACTCCAGACGTAGAAATCGCGCCACGGGCTTCCGGGCTCAGCCCGGCGTGCTCTTTTAAACCAGGCATGCTGGTCCGAAGTGTGATTCACCACGAGCTCGGTAATCACCCGCAGTCCTCGCCTGTGAGATTCCCGGAGGAAGATTTTGAAGTCCCTCAGATCCCCGTAGGCAGGATGAATCGCGGTATAATCGGAAATGTCATACCCATCATCTTTCAAGGGTGAAGGATAAAAAGGCAGAAGCCAGAGTGCGGTGACGCCCAAATCCTGAAGATAGTCCAGTTTTTCCGTCAACCCTCTGAAATCGCCTATTCCATCGCCGTCGCTGTCGAAGAAGGTCCTCACGTGAAGCTGATAAATGATAGCGTCCTTGTACCAGAGAGGCTTATCCTCCAGTCCCGGAATTTTTCTTTTCGTGCCTTTCATTCACCTTCACTCCTACATGAAGTAATCGAAATCTCGCTCGGTCCTCACACGCCTCCGGAGGCGGAAGACATAGGCTGGGCAGATGCGGGGATTGAGTTCCACATAGTTCCTCGGTCCGTGCCACAGAAAACGGGCGTTGCTCAGAAGATCGTGCACCTGAAAGGGCTGCCCGGGCTCAAGACCCAACTCCTCTGCAGGAACCTGGAGCCATCCCCCATGGGTGTGGTGGGGGTCCAGGTTTACCACCGTGAGAACAATATTGGACTGATCGTCCGTGTTTTTAGTGTAGCACAGGAGGTGTTCGTTCTCCACGGGATGAAAACGAAGGCTCCAGTCGGATTGAAGCGCCTGATTTTCCCTGCGCACGCGATTGACCCTTGCGATGAATTCCTTTAGGCTGCGAGAATCGTCGAGATTCCACCGCCTGATTTCATACTTCTCGGAGTCCAGATACTCCTCACTGCCGTATTCTTTAGCACGGTCTTCACAGAGTTCGAAGGCCGGCCCGTAGATTCCATAACTGGCGCCGAGTGTGGCCGCCAGGACAACCCTCGCCATGAAGGCCGGCCTCCCGCCCATCTGAAGGTACTCCGTGAGAATATCCGGCGTGTTGAGCCATAGATTCGGCCTGAAGAACTCCCGCACCTGACTCTGAATGAGCTCGCTGAAGTACTGGGTGATCTCCCACTTCGTGTTTCGCCAGGCAAAATAAGTGTAAGATTGGGTGAAGCCCAGCTTGGCAAGGCGGTACATGACTTTCGGACGGGTAAATGCCTCTGAAAGAAAAATGACCTCTGGATAGTCTCTTTTGACCTCTGCAAGCAACCATTCCCAGAATCGGAAAGGCTTGGTATGAGGATTATCCACCCTGAAAATCCGGACGCCCTGCTCGATCCAGAAAAGCACCACGCTTTTGAGCTCCGCGAAAAGCTCCTGCCCCTGATCGGTCTCAAAATTGATCGGGTAGATATCTTCGTACTTCTTGGGTGGGTTCTCAGCGTATTGAACTGTACCGTCCGGTCGGTGCCGGAACCAATGCGGGTGTTCCTTGACATAAGGATGATCCGGACTGCACTGAAAAGCCAGATCCAGGGCCATTTCGATTCCATGAGCACGGGCCTTTTGCAGGAGCCTCTGAAAATCCTGGAGGTTTCCGAGTTGGGGGTGGATGCTTTTGTGCCCGCCCTCATCGGAGCCGATGGCCCACGGGCTGCCGGGATCTTTTGGTCCTGCCTCCGGGGA
This sequence comes from Deltaproteobacteria bacterium, assembly GCA_024641835.1. GTDB lineage: Bacteria > Desulfobacterota > DSM-4660 > Desulfatiglandales > HGW-15 > JAHECH01. Next base: position 9,299 of record JAHECH010000056.1, on the reverse strand, counting down.
ATTATTCTTACCCTTGCGGTGCGTGATTCCGATCGGATGGATAGGAGGCAAATAGAGCACATCAAAGCCCATTTCGGCAATGTAAGGCAGGCGGGCCTCGCAGTCTTTGATGGTCCCGTGGTTTCCTGCGTTGTCCGCGCATGAGCGCGGGAACATTTCGTACCACGCACTGAATCGGGCCTTCTCTCTATCGACAATCACTTTCAGTTCTTTATCGTAGGAGGTGATGAACCTCCTTTCTGCATGCAAACTCATGAGCTCAGCGAGATCTTCCTCCAGGGCGAGGGCGATCTTTTTCTCCATGTTCTTCTCTCCCCTGATCTGATCCGCCTTCTGCCTCAGGATTTTTGCTACCTCGTGTTTACACCTTGGGATGGCGTCTTCGATCAATTGCATCCCCATCCGGACATTCATGGAAACCTCCTGCCCTGCGGTGATCCTTTTCTCAAGATCCCGACGCCAGGTCTTGAACCTGTCTACCCAGGCTCGGAGGGTGTAGATATAGTTTCCGATTTCCGTAACCCGGAAGAACCCCCGCCACCGATCATTGACCAAGGGCTCCATGACCGCGGCGCTCCACTCCTTTTCCTCTTCTTTCCTGTAGAGAAGAACGGAGCTAAGCAGATCGTGGCCGTCGACAAGAATGTCTGCTTCTACCTGAACCTTCTCTCCCACCACTCTCTTGATCGGGAAAAGCCCTCCATCGATCTCGGGCGTGACAGCTTCAACCACAACCCTTTTTCGTGCTTGATCCTCCTTCATGGTTCATCCTCTTCTCAGATCGGATTCTTTGGCAAAAAATGTCACAATTCCGAATGATCAGGCAATAAACACCAGACATGGTCTGATTTGATTTTTATACCACACCGACTCTCAAAGGCGAGTCACCCTGACAGGAAGGCGGAGCGAAGATTTTTTATTAATACTACAAACAGTCTCATATGTAAAGTTACTAAGGAGAGCAATATATTGTTTACGTTTTTGCGGGCATGGGGCCTTTCTTCCGTTCCAAGTCTCCCGGCCTGGTCTTTTCAGTGACTTATCCACGGGAGAGTCCTGCCCCCTCCGCATTCTCCGCCTGCAGCGGAGCTGCGGCTTCCCCCACGGATAAGTCACGAAAAGGACAGCGGCCTCCCGCCAGTCACTTCAGAAAAGC
>JAHECH010000056.1:0-8133 GCA_024641835.1 Deltaproteobacteria bacterium | reverse complement strand
AAAAGCCCCATGCCCCGCGTAGTTATGCCACGCAACCAGTTTGAAGCTGTCAGTGGTAACTATGAAATTTTTCCCAAAAATTATGAAATATATGGCGTTACAGACTGGACAGAAAACATGAACTTGTGTATGTCTACGACCAAAACGGGAAAAAAAGAGAGGTTAGACTTGCGCATCGCTATTCTCACCAAAGAATATCCTCCCTACACCTATGGTGGCGCCGGAGTTCACGTAGACCATTTGACAAAAGAACTCGCAAGCCTCGATGGAGCTTCTCATGAAATTCACGTCCTGTGTTTTGGTGATCAGAAGGAGACCCTATCCAACACGACTGTCACAGGAATAAGCACGGCAGCCCCTCTGAAAACCTCTGAACCTCGCCGTCAAATCCTTTTGGATACTCTCTTCAAAGATGTGGCGATGGTTGGCGCACTTGACAGCGCAGATATCATTCACTGCCACACCTGGTACACCCACCTTGCCGGGTGCCTTCTTAAGCAGATGCTGCAAGCCCCCCTGGTATTGACCACCCATTCCCTTGAGACGCAGAGGCCGTGGAAGAAAGAGCAGCTTGGCCCGGCGTATTCCGCCTCTTTATGGATGGAAAAGACGGCCTACCACAACGCGGATGCAGTGATCGCCGTATCCGCTGCCATGAAGCAGGATGTTCACCGCCTTTATGGTGTGCCCCCGGAGAAGATCCATGTGATTCATAACGGCATCGACACAGAGACGTATCGTCCCGTGGAAAACGTGGAGGTCCTGAGAGCCTATGGAGTAGAGGCAGAAAAGCCCTTTATCCTCTCGGTTGCCCGGCTCACGCGGCAGAAGGGCATAGGTTACTTCCTGGAATCAGTGAAGTATCTGGACCCTGGTATTCAGGTTGTCCTGTGTGCCAGCTCTCCGGATACGGCGGATTACATGGAAGAGATCGCAGCCAAGGTCGAAGCGATTCGGTCGCACCGCTCCAGCCGAATCATTTGGATCAGTGAATCGGTTCCTGCAAAGGATCTCATCGCCCTCTACAGTCACGCTGTCTTATTCGTCTGCCCTTCGATTTACGAGCCTTTTGGTATCACTAACCTCGAGGCCATGGCATGCCGGAAGCCGGTCGTCGCTTCCGCTGTGGGTGGGATTCCGGAAGTGGTGATAGACGGGGTGACAGGCCGCCTGGTCCGTTTTGATTCTACGGGTCCGGATTGTCCTGAACCTAAAGAACCGGAACGCTTCATGCGCGACCTGGCTGCAGCGATCAACGAGACGCTCGCTTCGCCGGAGACGCTGAGAGCGATGGGCGAGAAGGCTCGTCAGAGGGTGATTCAGCATTTCAGCTGGGCTGCTGTCGCCCGGCAGACCCTGAACCTGTACAAAAAACTGACCTGCGCCACATTCACTCTTTCTTGAGATTCCCCTCTGTCGCATCGTAGCATGGTTCATCCTCATCAAAAGCTCTGGCATGTTCGGCGGATGGAGCAGTTGTGCAAAAAGGGACATCCAGATCAGATTTCTCACTCTCCTCTTTCTTGTCTTTCTTCTCCTCCTTCTCCGTCTTTATTTTTCCCATCTGCTCTTCCACCTCCGTCGCCCCTTCTGCATAGAATTTTTCCTCTTCGGGTTCGAGTTCTTTCAAGAGCCTGAGGAACTCGCCAGCATGGACTCTTTCTTCGTCCGCGATCTCCCGGAGGATTCTGGATGCCAGCGCATGATCGATCGATTCGGCAAGTTGCATGTAAAGCTGAATCGCTTCATATTCGGCCGCTATGGAAAAACGGATCGCCCTCACCAGTTCCTGGGGGGTGAGCTTCCGGTCATCAGCAAGCCCTGAAAATGCATTTCCGAATTCAGGCATAGGACAACCTCCTTCCAAATAGCCTGCCAGCTAATGTGTTTGCCCGCTGTTTATCCGGGGAAATCGGATACGCCGTGCCTTCGAGGATTCGTCCCTAAAGGGTGCTTCTTTCCTCCTTTACGGATAACAGCGCTTCCTCATCCTGACAATGGGGTATATTGTGTATTTGCCGATGCTTTTTGCCCCATGCTCTCTTAGGCTCGTCTGGGCTCTCACCCCAGTGCAGACCTTCATTGTTTTCTCTTCACCCCGAATATCGTCTTAACCCCGTTGCACATTTGTTCGCCGCTGATTAATTTAACCACAAATGAATTTTTGTTCTGCTCGCTGGGCGATCCAAAGAAGACCTTCATCCATCCCTATTGTTTAAGCCTTTCGTATTGTGCAAGAATGTTTGTAGAGAATAAGCCGCGGATCCACGCGAAGGAATCGTCCCTGATTCATCTTTTGCCGCCACCGGGGCGCTCTTTGCCGCCGGCAGACTTCTCAGCCGGGCCAGAAGGCGGTACAGTAACTCATCAGGCAAAATACCGGGTTGACCTCATTTACTTTAAAATCACCTGGAACTACGCTCACTTCATTCCCTTCGCCTTGGTTGTCGTGATGAACGACCATGTTTCGAGGCGAAAATGAAAGAAAATGGACAACTGATCCCTAGCGCTCACTAAAATCCACAAGGAGGAACAAAAATGCCAAACATCGCAATTAATGGACTCGGACGCATAGGGCGCGCGGCCCTTAAGATTATTTTGGACATACCGGAGCTATCTCTTGTCGCAGTGAATGACCTTGTTCCAGCGGACAATCTCGCCTATCTGCTAAGATATGACACCGTATACGGGCGGTATGAAAAACAAGTGGTGCCCGGCGATGGCGCCTTGATCATCGATGGCAAATCGATTCCCTTGTTTCACGAAAAAGATCCGTTGAATCTGCCGTGGCGGAAACTGAAAGTGGATATCGCGCTGGAGTGCACCGGCGTTTTCACAAAAGGGCAAGACCTTGCGAAGCATCTGAAAGCAGGGGCGAGGCATGCCATCCTTTCCGCACCTTCTAAAGATGAAGAAACTCTCACCGTCGTCCATGGTGTCAACGACCCCTCAGAGCCGCCTGAGATTTTTTCCTGCGCAAGCTGCACCACCAACTGCATCACACCGGTGATGGAAATTATGAGCAGGCGGATCGGGATAAAAAAAGCCTTGATGACCACCATCCACGCTTACACCTCTTCTCAAAGTATCGTAGACGGCCCAAGCAAGAAATGGAGTCGAGGGAGAGCGGGCGCGGCCAATTTCGTCCCCACTTCCACCGGAGCGGCTGTTGCCACAACCAAAGCCTTGCCGCAGCTCAAGGGCAAGTTCGACGGAGTCGCCGTTCGCGGGCCGGTTCCTGTCGGCTCCCTTGCAGACATCGTGTTTTTGAGCAGCCGCGAAACATCCGTGGACGAAGTCAACCATATTCTTAGAGAAGAAGCCAAAAGCAATCGGTATGCCGGAATCCTGGGGGTGTCGGAAGATCCCATCGTTTCCTCCGACGTCATCAGGGACGCAAGGGCCTCGATTGTAGATCTGGGCATGACCCAGGTGATCGACGGAGACCTCGTCAAGGTCATGACCTGGTATGACAACGAATGGGGATATACGGCTCAGTTGATCAGGAATGTCCTGCAGACCTTGGGTATTTCCAAAAGGATAACGTGAAGAACCCCGTGCTTCCGCACGGGGCTTCTTCCATCGATGTTACCGCTCAGGAAAATACTCTGCCCTACGGATTTCAGTGAACCTTCTTACACAGCGCTTAGGGCGGCCAAGGAACTGGCATTAAATTTTGGAGCTGAATTACTCCTGCTCCATGTGATTCAACCACTGCCTCCCTATCCTGACCCTGGCGCCACCCATGCTTTGGATCTTGTGCAGTATATGAAAGAAATGACGGCTTCATCCGACAAAACGCTTCATGAGGTTGCCGGAGACAAGGTAGGAGAGAAGATTCCTGTTCGGATATTGACCTCTTCCGGAAATCCTGCTGAAGAGATCACCCGTGTCGGGGCGGATGAACATGTCGATCTTGTCGTCATCGCCACTCATGGTCTCACCGGCTGGAGGCACCTGGTCTTCGGCTCTGTGGCGGAAAAAGTTGTCCGGCATTCCGCCTCCCCTGTATTGACCGTTCCCATTCCGCAGGAGGAGACCAGGCACTTTGGCAACAAGAGGTGAGAGATGTTTGGAAAGCGTATAAACCTATTTAAACTACTCGGTTTCCAGGTTCGGATTGACATGAGCTGGATCATTCTTGCTCTTCTCATCGCCTGGTCTCTCTCAAGCGGCCTTTTCCCCCTTTACTACAAGGACCTTTCCACAAGCACTTACTGGATCATGGGCATCATCGGCACGGTGGGGCTTTTTCTGTCCATCGTCTTTCATGAGTTCTGCCACTCCGTCGTGGCGAGAAAATACGGGGTGCCCATGAAAGGAATTACCCTTTTTATTTTCGGCGGCATGGCTGAAATGAGTGAGGAACCCACGAGCGCCAAGGCAGAATTCATGATGGCTGTGGCTGGCCCTATGTCGAGCGTCCTGGCGGGTTTGGCCTTTTACGCTCTCCTCGCCCTCGGCAAGCAGGCAGGATGGATCAGCCCCGTCAACGGGGTCTTGGCTTATCTCGCATGGATCAATATGATCCTGGCTGCATTCAACCTCCTTCCCGCATTTCCCCTGGATGGGGGACGGGTGCTCAGGTCGATTCTGTGGGGCGTGAAGAAGAATCTGAGATGGGCCTCACGAATCAGTTCGCGGGTTGGCAGTCTTTTCGGGTTCGTCATGATATTTTTTGGCTTCCTGAATTTCTTCCGCGGTAATTTCATCGGTGGGCTTTGGTGGTTCTTGATCGGCATGTTCCTCCATAGCGCTGCAAAGATGTCCTATCAGCAGCTCCTCACGCGGAAGGCCCTGGAAGGGGAGACGGTTCGTCGTTTCATGAAGGAAGATCCTGTGACGATCCCCTCCTCTGCAACGGTCGATCAGCTCGTGGAAGACTACATCTATCGGTATCACTTCAAAATGTTTCCGGTTGTAGAGAGTTCAGGCAAACTGCTAGGCTGTGTGACCACCAAGGATGTGAAAGCACTTCCGAAAGAGGAGTGGAAAAAAAAGAGCGTCGGAGAAATCGCAGCATCATGCACCGAGGCAAATACCATTCGCAGCGGAGAGGATGCTGTGAAGGCTCTCTCCCGCATGAGTCAGAACAACATGAGCCGTCTCATGGTGGTCGACGACGGCCATCTGGCGGGCGTGATTACACTGAAGGATATGCTGAAGTTTCTTTCCCTCAAGGTGGAACTGGAGGATAAGGAATATCGAGATGATAGTGATCGTCGATAATTTCTCAGAACTCCTGCGATTCTTGTCATCCAGTCCTCTCCTTGCCCCATGCCCTGGTCGCCTTCGGCTCCGCCAGAGCCTGGCAAGCCCTCTCCCCGATTTGGGCCCACTTGTACCCATAAGTGGGGTTGCTGAACACAGGAAGTCTGTTTTGGGGGCCATGGGGGTCTCTTTCAAAATAGAGAAACGAAGAAGTCGCTGCCCGGTCATCAGCTTTAGGTGATGGCTGAGGCGGGCGGAGGGCTTCCCGGGAATAGCCATGCAAGGCGAAACATGGAAATGACTGATGCAGCCGCGCCGCCCGCCTTCGCTGCTCCCTTCTTGCGGCGTCTTTCCCGTATCTCTTCGTTTCCACATTTTGAAAGAGACCCCCGTGGCCCCTCGGAAAGCCCCTGTAGCGATATGCGGCTCTGAGAGACCGCCTCGCGGCAGGGGGCAGGGTCGCGCAGATGATTATGCCAAGGTATTTCTGGGACGCGATACTAGCCCTGAACGAGGATGGTTCACTCCGGTAGGACGGAATGGTGTAACAGCGTGAGACCTGAGGCTTGAGTTTCAGAAAGATAATCCATTTGAGTCGGGCTCTCTTCTGATGAGATCACGGCTTTGCCGATGCCATTTCTTTTGCTGAGCAAAGCAGCGCGTTTTCGATGACCATTGCCGCAGAGCTGCTGAGTGCAGTGAGAAGACTCAGGTCTTCGCTTCGAAACCCATAGGGCTGTCCTATGGAATCGAGGTAAATGACACCTCTGATATCGCCCCTGCTGATCAGCGGCACACAGAGGGCTGACCTGATTTTCATGAGCTTGATACTTTCCGAAAGATTGGAGCTCTCCTCGTTATAGGTATCCAGCATCATGAGACCCTTGGCTTCTCTCACAACCCGATCGACAATCGTCTTGCTGTAGCTGGAAAAGGCAGGTTCGGTGTTCGGGTTTTGTCGGGAGAAAGTCTCGGTGATTTGTCCGCTATTCTTGTCGATCAGAATAATCACCCCTCTATCGATCCTTCTTAGAAGACCGAAGATGTAATCCAGGATGCTCTCCATGATCTCCTTCAAGGTCATGGAACTTTTCAGGACATTTGAGACATTGTAGATCAGCTCCATGTTATTCTTATGGGTCAGCGCCCTATCCTGCACGGATATAGCGCCGAGCTCGGTGAGTTCTTCTGAATCCAAGATGGAGTCTACGAACGGAATAATCTGTTCCAGGCACGTCTTGCCAAGACAGATGAGGCTCATGCCAACGGTGATCGGTGCTCCTTCCTTCACTTCAACTTCTTCTCCCGGCGCTACCTGCAAGCCGTTCACAAAAGTGCCATTGCTGCTGCTTAAATCCTGGAGGAAATACTTGCCTCCTCTCTTGAACACTTTCAGGTGCCTGCGTGAAACATACTCGTCTTTCATCTTGATATCGTTATCAGAAGATCTGCCAATGTGGATAGTATCTTTTCGGAAGTCAAACGATTGGATTTCTTCGGTTTCATCTACCACGTAAAGCTTGATCATGGCCATTGGATCCAACCTGAAAGAGATTTTACCGGTTTCGTGAGAGCTTTAAGGCGCTTTCTCTTCTAAATAATTTAACATTACTCCACGCGAAATCCTTTTGTCAAGAAATTCAAGAAGGTACCGGAAGGATTGTCCTGGTTCATCAGCCGACGTCAGGTTCGGGATAAACAGGGTGGGAATGCTTATATTTTTTTTAGAATAAGGACCGGGTGGTGTGCCGGAAAAGTCTAGCTTTACGATATGAGACGGGGTATACGCCTGTTCGATTCTCCCTGAAAAAACCCTGCAATCCGGCGATCTTGTGAGGCAGGGAACTGTGATTTTCATCCTGGTGGTCAAACCAGCGGACTCAGAGGAAGAGTGTATGCGCCTTTCCACTCCCATAGGAGCTAACTCCCCGGTACCAGGCTGTTTGTGCCTGCTCGGTGACGGTTTTAAGGATTTGTCCCGCCATAGCGGGATGAGGTCCCGCCATAGCGGGATGAGGTCCCGCCATAGCGGGAGGGGGCGGTGTTGTGGCAATGACAGGATCAGAAATCAAGCATTATATGAATCCCTTACATGTTTACTGCCGACTGCGGGACGTCGGACTCGGAAAGGATAAGGCTAGGTGCGTCTGCCAATGGTATGAGCGATGCGTTTTCAAGCACTTCATCTTGAAAAAGGCGGAAAGGGAGAAATAGTTCTGCCCCGGATGATAAGTCAAAGTGTTTTATGAAAAAGAATGTACAACATCTTTAATATTAAGGTCTTTTAATGTGTTCTCGAGGGGAACACCGCTTTTTGAATCCCACCCCATGCATCTAAAGTACTCTTGACGAAGGCTTTCAAGGTCAATAGTGATTCCGGCGAGCGGCCCCTCCTGATGGGGTGGAATGCCCAGCATTCGGGGGGGGAGGTGTATTTCCTGGGGTTTGATACCCTCTCTGATGTTAAAGTACTGCCTCAGAGTCTGGATCCGAGCACCGGTTTTCAGCGCCTCCTGCATGTTTATTTCCCGACCAGTCACGGCATTGAAGAACTCGAGCAAAGGGTAATTTCCTAAAAATATGACGGGGAATAAACACAACCCGGCGCAGGTTCCCACTTGCCAGTAGCAGGACGTCTTTGCGCTAGCCGGCCCTTTGCTCCTGTACTCGTACCTTTCGAATCCATGAAACTGCATTTCCTCATAGGGTGCGATGCCTGCCATGCCGGCATCGATGCGGGCCATGGGTGTCGCTGTGTGGCGCCCCGGAGTCGGATCACAGACATAGCCCGTTCCCCTGCCAGGCAAGAAAAGTGCGCTATGCATGCCAGGTTCCTCGCCGCCTACATGCACGGCGCACCCGTTGGCAGCCCCCCCTATTCTTGCGGCCGCTACCTTGACCCCATCCGCCAGCACATCTCCG
>JAHECH010000645.1 GCA_024641835.1 Deltaproteobacteria bacterium | reverse complement strand
AGGGAAACTTGCCCCCTCCACCGTTCCCCTCGCATGAGCTCGGGGCCGGGGCTTCCCCCACAGATAAGTCGTGAAAAGACGGCGCCCTCCCGCCAGTCACTTCAGAAAAAGCCCATGCCCCTCCTGGTTAGGTCATGCAAACGCTTTGGTGCTCCCAGAAGTAATTTTTTGATCGCGTTACTTGTTACTCGTCACTCGTAACTAAAACGCGCGCCTTGCATCAGAAGCCTTGCTGGTGACCAGGAATTGCTCGAAACCCGCGTCCCGCGAAGAGTCTGTCAATTTGGCGATGGATCTGGGATGGGGGCTGTTAACTGCTTTTGTCCACCATGGACAAGAAGGATATCACCGCCTTGTTGAAAGGCTCGGCCTGTTCAATGTTCGAAAGATGGGCCGCGGATTTCAGGATGATCAGCTTTGATCCCTTAATCTTGTCATGGATCGCCTGAGAGGCAGCGACCGGTGTTCCCGGGTCGTCAGCTCCGACGATGATGAGGGTAGGCAAGCGGATGGCGGGAAGGCGCTCCGTCAGGTTCAGCTCCATGATCGCACGGCTGCACCCGATATAGCCTTTCGGAGTCGTTGCCCTGATCATGGCACGCACCCGGTCCACCACCGGAGAACTTTGAAAAGGTTTTGTGAACCATCTTTCTATGGTGGGCTCTACGTGGGGTTCCATGCCCTGCGTTTGAGCGATCATGATGCGCTCATCCCAGATCGGCTTCGCTTGGTGGGCCACCTGGCTCATTGTATCGCAAAGGATGAGGGACCGGAGCATGCCAGGGTACTTGAGGGCAAAGACTTGGGCGATCATGCCGCCCATGGACAGTCCCATGAAGTGGGTTTGCTTGATTTTGAGGACCTGGAGAAGAGCATGGACGTCTTCTCCCAGTTGATCGAGGGAGTAAGGGCCTTCTGGAACGTCTGAGCCGCCGTGACCCCGGGTGTCATATCGAAGCACCCTGTAGCGGGACTTCAATGCCTCCATCTGTGGTTCCCACATCGTGAAATCCGTGGCAAGAGAGTGGCTCAAGGTGATGACGGGAGCCGAAGGTGGGCCTTCGAGCATGTAATTCATGGTGATTCCATTGGCCTTGATTTTCATCGTTCTTTCTTCCTCCCTTCTATTTGCCCCGTTTTGTCAAAATTATCTCCCCTCTCCCCTAACCTTTTCTTATTTGAAACACATGATAACCCCATTCAGGCATGTCCAGGTAGAGACCCCGGGCAGCAAGGTCGTTTCCATCCCTCTCATACCGTGACGGACCCATGAGGTCAACCAGCAAAAACCTGCTGCCTGAAAGTCCGCTGAGAGGCAGGTCCACGTAGCACTGTCCCTGCGTCGGGCCATAGTTGACCGTGACGAGGAGCCGCGCTTCTCCCTCTCCCTCCCACATAAAGGCAATAAAGCGATCCCACGTGGGGTTCCCATCCCAAGCCGGGCGGCAATTGAGAAGTTGCCACTGGCCATTACGGAAGGCAGGATGTTTCCTGCATTCCAGGATATCATCGTAGAATTTCTGGATCACCGGGTCAGAAGGCTCATAAGGCCGGCGTGACAGTTGGATGGGAAGCGTGGTGTGACGGCCCTGAAACTGACCGTCATGAAACAAATGAAGCCCAGGGGCGAGGAAAGTGATCACGCCGGCAGCCTGATGAACCTTCGGAGGAAAGGCTGCTGCAGCGCGAAGTTCATCATGGTTTTCGAGAAAACGGAGAGACTTCCGCTGGAAATCAAGGTCTCTGGAGAGGTCTGCTCTGACTGCCGGCGCATCCTGGGCTCGCAGGGAATCGTAAAGCCGTTTGTCATAGGTATAATCAAATCCTTGCTGGATCAGGTTCCACTCCAGCCCCCAATAGACTTCGGCAACAAAGCAGAAATCGGGGCGCCTCTCTCGAATCCGTGAGATCGCCCCTGGCCAGAAAGATTGATCCACGGGAGAAGCCCCATCGCTCGGCAGGGAACGGTCACCCCATGTTCGGAGTATGATCTCCGGCAGAACCAGCATAGCCATGTCGCAGCGCACGCCGTCGGCCATTTGCGCGATCTTCAGGAGTTCTTCCAGCATGGCCATGCGCAGACCAGGATGCCGGAAATTGAGCTGGAGCGTGTCCGTCCATGCGGGGAAATAGGGATCTCGGCCATGGGCCAACACGATGTCTCCAAAGGCCGCGGGCGCTCGCGTGTAATTGGAGGGCTCTTTGTCCAGGTCCTCTTCTGTTCCGTTCACGTAGTATTCAGGATGTTCATAAACCCAGGGATGGTCTATAGCGGTGTGATTTGGAACAAAGTCAAGAAGAAGTCTCATGCCCCGCTCCCTGAGGCGTTGACGCAAATGCTGGAGCGCTTCATCGCCTCCGAACTCGGCCTGAACAGAGTAGCCCTGAACAGCAAAAGGGGAGCCGCATACATCCGCTTCAGAGAAATCTGGCAGGGCCGCCTTATACTCCCTTTGTAGCGCAAGGTTCTCCAGCGCCACTTGGCGACCCAACTCGCCTTTCTGCCAGACACCAAGAAGCCACAGCGAGTCGAAATTCATGCGCTCAAGGCGGTCAAGAAAAGCATCGGGTATGTCGGCAAGAGTGATCCGGTGACCAGCCAAATCCGACATTTCCCGAAGCCAGACTTCGGTATTGATCTCGTAGAGGGAGGAAGAAGGCATGAGCAGGTTTTGACAGAATCAGATTATTTGCGCTTCGGGCCTCTCAACACGAGAAGCCTCGCGGCGCCGCCGATAAGGGTCAGGTTACCGCCGGTGTCTTTCACCAAACCGAGGAGAGTGCCGCTCACATTATACACCTTGCCGTCCGGAGTAACGGTGCAGAGGAGAGTGCCAGTCTGGTTTGTCACCTTCCCCTCCGGATCCACTGTTCCAACTATTATTTTGCTCACATTGTAGATGCTCCCGTCTGTGTCCACTTTTCCGATCTGGTTTCCGGCAAGGGCAAAGATGTTGCCCACGGAATCAACTGCGCCCATGGGCTGGTCGTAGGGAGTGAAAACATTGGGCTTGAGATCAGTGCCCTTTTTCATCTGCGCCAACACGACGTCACCGTGAGAAATCATAAAGGAGAGCGAAAGAGCGACAAAGACTCCGATAACCATAAGGCGAGTAAAGCGCACGCTCCTGATCTTGCAGGTTTCCATGTTGATTGCTCCTTTCTGAAGCGGGGTCCTGTATGCGAAAAACCTAGAAAGGTTCAAGAGTGTTTGTATGGGGCCTCCACTCCTGGGAAGGACTGGAGCCTTTTCTTGCGTTCCGAGGCTCCCGGGCTGGTCTTTTCTACGACTTATCTGCGAGGGAAACTTGCCCCCTCCGCCGTTCCCCTCGCCTGCGCTCG
>JAHECH010000644.1 GCA_024641835.1 Deltaproteobacteria bacterium | reverse complement strand
GCCGAAGAGCTGTTCCTGTATGTCGGCGAGCAACTCCAAAACCCAGAGATCTGGAATGGTGAGAAGAAGATCTTCTTTGCCCTGGAAATACTCATACAGTGCCGCTTCAGATAGCCCCGCTTGCTTTGAGATGTCCACGACCGTGGTCTTCTGGTATCCCTGTTCAGCGAAGAACTTTTTCGCAGATTCGATAATGCGGCTTCTGGTGTTTTCTTTTGTTCCTTTATTTCCCATTCTCGCCTACTGAAATCTCCTAGCAATTTCCGGATATAGATATGCAATGCTTCTATAACTATTTAATTTTACGTAGTTATATTTACCTAATGATTTTTGTTTATCTTCATAGGAGCGCACATTTCGCTTTGCAGTGATACTCTAAACTTCCAAGCATTGCCTCTTTTTTCTTAAAAAAGCGCCACTCCTTGGAAAACTTCTATGATTATTAGGTCATTATCTTACTGTAATCAAAGCGTTTTAATAGCCATGCTCTTTATAGAACCTAAAAAACTTAATAGCATTAGGATATGCCCCTGTCAAGAAAAAACTGATCTCGAAGGAGAGATACCCGTTGTTTCCACATGATCTCATCCTTTACAATAACCCACGGTTATTCGTGTAGATATCCGGAAATCAACGGGCTTGTTCCAACAAAATTCTTGTGAAAAGCCTAGTGAAGGTGAGGCAGGTGCCGGAGGAAAACTGTGACACCTGATTCATAGGTATGTGAGTTTAAGGTTTTCTGTCAAGCCATTTGTCCTTTCACTTCTTGAGTTATTCTTGGTTTGAGTCCTGCTGTGTTGATGTATTGTGTTTAGATCGTTTTCTGGCTTCAACGGAAGAGTAAATCGCTTGATTCATGCCCTTCAGCCAATGGGAGCCAAAAAGGGAGAGGTTCTCAGAACCCTTTCGTGGAATTGTCTGGAGTACACTGACGCATATGGTGCGGCTATGCATGCTCCCGTGGCCCCCAATCCCACGCTCCCATACTCCTTGGGAACACCTTCGCCTGTGTAAATTTCTTCACTGATCTTCTTGAAGATCTCCCACGGGAATTCTCGCCTCCATCTCGTTTCTGCGTCCATGGGCATCACCTCTCCTACAAACGCCTGGATCTCCTCCTGAGAAGCCCTGTGCTCCTCTGTCCACCAAGGATACACGTCCGTCGCGTGTCCTCCTTCCTGCCCAATTCCATTCTCACTTATTGATTTTTCGCTTTTTCTTCAGTGCCGCAGCAATCTTCTCCTGGGTTACAGGCTGCTCCTTGAACCATATCCCTGTTGCATCATGAATCGCACTCACCACCGAGGGTGGCGTGCTCACAATCGCTCCTTCAGATGCCTCCTTCGCGCCATATGGACCACTGGGCTCATCCGTGATAATGTCGATTACTTCGATCCGCGGTATGTCCATAGCCAGAGGCATCTTGTAATCCACAAAATTGGGATTGAGCGTCTTTCCGTGATCCATCTTGAACTCCTCGTACAACGTCTGCCCCAGACCCTGCACCCCAGCCCCCTGATTCTGCGCCTCGACATTAATCGGGTTAAGCGGTCTCCCGCAGTCATCGGCGATAATCATATCAGTGCATTTCACAAATCCCGTCTCTAGATCCACATCCACCCCTGTCAACTGAGAAGTGAAGCTGTAAGAAGTGCCGCTGTTGCCCTCCCCTCGGTCAAAGTCAAGAGGCTCTATCCCATACTGCGAGTAACCCTTCCCCACGATCACCGATCCAGACCCAGAGTAGCAGGCAATCTGGGCCAGTTTCTGAAACGGCATGGATCGATCCTGCGACCCCCTCACATAAACCTGGCCATTCTTAAATTCGATATCCTCCGGGCTGGCCTCCCACTCCCTTGCTGCAAACTTGGCCAACTGCTCCTTCACATCCCGGGCAGCCTTCTGCGCTGCTTCCCCGGCAAGAACCGTCACACGGCTCCCATAACTGCCCGCATCACACGGGGTCAACGCCGTATCCACCCTCTTGATGTCAATATCTTCAACCCTTAACCCCAACTCCTCAGCGACGATCTGCACCAGAACCGTATCAGACCCCTGCCCGCAATCCGTTGCACCCGTCAGGTAATCAATGCTCCCATCTTCACATAACCTCACCACCGCCGCACAAGACTGATGGCCCCGCTGCCTCGCTCCTCCCAGGTAGGCCGTCCCGGACATCCCTACCCCGTGCACCACAGGTCCCTGCTTCTCACTCTTCCCTCTCTCCTTCCACTCAGGTCTATCGGCTAAAGCCTTGATCCCATCACTCAGCCCACACGAAGTGACCGTCACCTTGTTGATCGTCTCGTGGGGAGCGCGAATGGCATTGCGAAGCCTGATCTCCACAGGGTCAATCCCCAGCTCCTCGGCCATCATCTCCATCTGGATTTCCGCAGCAAAACGTGTATGGGTCACTCCGTGTCCCCTCATGGCCGCCGAGATCGGATTGTTCGTAAATACCCGGTAAATATCATGCTTGAAGTTTGGCAGCTTATACGGAAGGGTGCTCATACACCCCGTCAGATACATGGTCAGCGGCCCAATCGCTGTGTAAGCCCCTCCATCCGCAATGACCCGGCTGTGCATACCTGTGATCGTTCCATCCTTTTTCATCCCCATCTTGTTGTAGATGATCATGTTGTGCCGCCGCCGGCTCGTCATCAGTTCCTCTTCCATGGTGTACACGAACTTAACCGGCTTTCCCGTCATCTTGGAAAGCAACACAGCGCAGAAATCCCCTGCCAGGGAGTCGTTCTTCGTCCCCCCAAATCCCCCGCCAACAAAGGGCTGAATCACTCTCACTTTATTCAGTGGGAGCCTAAAGCAGGCCGCCAGATGCCTGTAAACAAAGTACGGGCTTTGCTTGGCCGCCCAAATCGTAATCCCGGAGGAATCCCAATATCCCACCGCCGCAGGTGGCTCCAAATACCCATGGGTCACCCGCCCTGTTTCAAAACGCTCCTCTCTTACCAGATCCGATTCCCGGAAAGCTTTTTCCACGTCCCCAAAGTCCATGTGAAACTCCCAGCTGATATTGTTCTTCACATGTCCATGGATCTGCGGCGCTCCCTCCTTCATCGCCTCCTGAGCGTCAAAAACCCCGGGCAGCTCTTCATACTCGACCCTGATAAGGTCAGTCGCCTCCTCCGCCGTTTCCTCATCAATGGCCGCTACCCCAGCCACAGCCTCAGCCAAGTACCTCACCTTCTCAACCGCTACCGGAGATTCATCCCGCGTCCTGGGCATCCATCCCCATTTCCAACCCCCGAAATCCTTACCTGTGCAAATCGCCTTCACCCCAGGCAGCCTCTCCGCTCGCGTCGTGTCTATGTTCAGAATCTTC
>JAHECH010000643.1 GCA_024641835.1 Deltaproteobacteria bacterium | reverse complement strand
ACATCAACAATTAGGTCCAATGCTGATTGGAAAATCAACTCTTAAAACTCAGCTGTTTCTTCTTGAGATATCGGAATAAGTGAATGAGCAATAAAAACAAAACTGCTACCAGTGATGTAGGGGGCCTGAGAACGATTCTCCGCACGCTACGCTATAGGAACTACCGACTTTTTTTCGGTGGCCAGAGTATCTCTCTCATTGGAACTTGGATGCAACGTATTGCTCTGGGATGGTTGATTTATCGCTTGACGAATTCCGCCTTCTTGCTGGGAGCAGTGGGATTTGCGGGTCAAATTCCAACTTTTCTATTGGCTCCTTTTGCCGGTGTGTTAGCCGATCGATGGAATCGTCATAGAATGTTAATCCTGACGCAAACTCTGTCGATGATTCAGGCTCTGATGCTTGCCGTTCTCGTCTTAACCGGAACAGTTGTGATCTGGCATATTGTCGTATTAAGCATCTTCTTAGGTGTCATTAACGCCTTTGACATGCCCGTCCGTCAGTCTTTCGTGGTGGAAATGGTTGAGAAAAAAGAGGATCTATCGAATGCGATTGCCTTAAACTCGTCCATGGTGAATAGTGCGCGTTTGTTGGGGCCATCCATAGCCGGCCTACTGATTGCTGCGGTAAGTGAAGGCATGTGTTTTCTCTTGAACGGCATCAGTTACTTGACAGTAATTGCTGCCTTAATCGGAATGAAAATCACCCCCCACAACTCACAACCAGAACGGTCAGAAATTTGGGCAGGCATCAGAGAAGGATTTACCTACGCATTCGGTTTTGGCCCCATCCGGGCGATTTTGCTACTCCTTGCTCTGGTAAGTCTTATGGGAATGCCATATACGGTGCTGATGCCCGTTTTTGCCAAAGATATCCTGCATGGTGGACCTCATGTCTTTGGTTTCCTGATGGGAGCCTCCGGCGTGGGAGCGTTGGGGGGGGCCTTATATCTTGCATCTAGGAAGAGCGTGCTCGGACTTGGGAAAATAATTCCGCTCGCTTCAGGTGTCTTTGGCTTTGGGCTTATTGGTTTTTCTCAGTCTCGTCTCGTGGTGCTTTCTCTCGTATTGATGCTAATGACCGGTTTTGGAATGATAGTAGAAATGGCGGCGAGCAATACGGTCCTGCAAACCGTTGTGGACGATGATAAACGGGGAAGAACAATGAGTTTCTACACGATGGCCATCAGAGGGATGGCACCTTTTGGAAGTTTGCTGGCGGGTTTTCTGGCCAGTAAAATAGGCGCCCCGAACACGTTACTTATCGGTGGGCTAGCTTGTTTGGCAGGTGCCGCGGCTTTTGCCAGGAAGCTTCCGGCGTTAAGAGAAATGGCACGCCCAATCTATGTAAGGATAGGGATTATTCCCGAAATCGCATTAGGAATTCAGAGCGCCACTGAATTAACGATGCCGGGTAAAAAACCCATATAAATGAAAGAAGAATCGATTATGATTGAAGAGGTACAGCCGAGTCTTTTTCGAGTGGAAGTTCCGTTACCAAACAGCCCGCTTAAATTCGTCAATTCTTATGTGATTAAATCTTCAGACAGAAATCTGATTATCGATACCGGACTCAATCGAAAAGAATGTCTAGATGCGATACAGTTCGGATTGCAGCAACTCGAAATCGATCTTGCAAAGACGGATTTTTTCATCACTCATTTACACGCCGATCATTTCGGACTGTTGTCGAAACTCGTGACAGGGACCAGCCAAGTATTTTTTAACAGGCCTGAAACTGAATTGATCGAAGCCTCTGGCTGGTGGGAACGCATGATCGCCTATGCGGCGAAAAATGGCTTTCCTGAAAACGAACTGCGTGAGGCGATTCAATCACATCCAGGCCGCGAATTCGGCTCCGAGTGGATACCCGAACTGAATATTTTACAGGAGGGTGATGAAATCATTGCCGGGAATTATTGCTTTAAGTGCGTTTCCACGCCGGGACATAGCATGGGGCACACTTGTTTGTATGAACCGGATAAAAAGATCCTTGTGGCAGGAGATCATATATTGATTGATATTACGCCCAATATTCAATGCTGGTCAGACGAGCAAAATCCGCTTCAAGATTATCTGGCAAGTCTGGATAAAGTGAATGATATGGAAATCGACCTGGTTTTACCGGGTCACCGAAGGCTCATCACGGATCACAAGACGAGAATCGCCGAGTTGAAGGAACACCATGAAAGACGGCTCAAAGAGGTCCTTTCGATCCTTGGAAACGATCCGCGAACCGCTTTTCAGGTGGCATCTCAAATGACGTGGGATCTTGACTGTGATTCCTGGGAGGAATTCCCGCGGGCACAGAAATGGTTTGCCACCGGCGAAGCGATTGCACACTTGCGTTACCTACAGAGAAAAGGATTTATTGTTAGAAAGGATGAGAAGGGAATGACTGCGTTTATCCTGAATGAGTTATCCCTGCGTGACGCAAAAGTGGGATAGGGACAACTTGCTTGCGATAGGGTAATATGGTGCGGGTTGAATTCCTTCATCATGTTTGCGAGTGGAAACGATTATGAGGGTGTAGGATCTTTTCAAACTTGACGCAAGAGATGCGATCGTTAGCGGAGGAGGACGAGGTTTAGATAAGAGGAGGCCATGGAGAACCTCGCCGGCTACGTCGTATGAACTTGGGGCAATCGGAGTTTATTGATGGAGAGGAGCGATAGAAGGTGGATCATTCAGAACTTCTGACGAAAAGGAGAGCGGTCAGGGACTATGAGGAAAAAGAAGTGCCTTTAGATATCCTCATGCAGGTCATCAACGAGAGCTGCCTTGCGCCGAGTTCGTCCAACAGACAGCCATGGCACTTTATTATCATCAACAATAAGGATGTCATCAAAAGGCTGTCCGATGAAAGCAAGCGCAACCTCTTGCTGGATCTCGAAAGCAATCCTGCCTCTCCGAGCAGCAATTACGAGGCCATTTTGCGCGACAAGCATTTCAACGTGTTCTACAATGCGCCCTGCCTAGTGTTCATTGTAGGTCCAAAAGAGCTGCTGTCGCTTCAGGTAGACTGTGCGCTCGCTGCGTGCTACTTCATGTTCTCGGCGTGTGCCAGAGGGCTTGGAACTTGCTGGATCGGTCTGGGCAGGTTTATCAAGGATCCTGAGATCCTGAAGCTGATCGGAATGCCTGACGACCACCAGATCGTTGCGCCAATCGTCATAGGGTATCCAAAGGACATTCCCGATGTTCCTGATAGAATGGGCCCCCAGATCCTGAACATTGTCTCATAAAAAGGTCGTTTCATGGTTCAGGGTGCTTACTCACCTGAGTACTGGTTGCATCTAAAGATAGCCGGCAGTGCCAGGCTAAAGGATTTAGATCAGTTCCTGCG
>JAHECH010000055.1 GCA_024641835.1 Deltaproteobacteria bacterium | reverse complement strand
AGGTCAAAGTCTACGGTTCAGGGTACAAGGTCCACGGTTCACGGCCAAAAGCACCACTTTATTTTATTGTATTTTCCTTGTGCCCTGTACCGTGGACCTTAAACCTTCTTTCGTTTGAGCAAGCAAAATTAGACTATACGGTCCCGCGAAGCAGAGGGGTTTTGCACATGACTAAACTTGACTCAGAAATGGGAGCTTTTCTGCTTTCCTGTAGGCAAGCGCCATGCAGGACGCGATCAGGACGCCCTTGTCATCCGTAACTGTGATGTCGTAGGTGCCAGTTTTTGTGGAGCGATGAACCTCTTTGGATTCCGCACGAAGAGTTCCACTTCTGTCCGGAGGGCGGTGATATGTCACTGCTACGTTCAGGGCCACTGCGACGGTTCCATGACTATTACAGGAGACTTGAAAAGCTTCATCAATCAAGGAGAAGATGGCCCCACCATGGGTCATTCCGAAGATGTTCGCCAGGTCGTCTTTTGGCGCCATTTCAACGATCGCATGACCCGGCTCCACGAGAATCAACTTCAAACCCAATTTCTGTGCGTAACGCTCTTTTTCTACTTGTCTCTTGATTGCTGAAAGCACATTGTCATCCATATTCTGGACTCCTGATCTAAGGAATGAGGGAAGCAAATGTCTCCGCTTTTTGCCGACTGTTAGCAGAGAAAAGCGAAGGAATCAATCGTTTCTTCGAGAACACTTCCGTTGCCGGCCTGGAAGATTGCCTCACGGCAGGTGGTCACAAGCGCTAAGTTAACAGGCCAATGATACCTTTTCTTACGTTCCAAGTCTCCCGGGCTGGTCTTTTCAACGGCTTATCTACGGGGGAGTTCTGCCCCCTCCCGCTGTTCCCCTCGCCTTCGCTCGGGGCTAGGGGTTTCCCCCATAGATAAACCGTGAAAAGACAGCGCCCTCCCGCCAGTCACATCCAGAAAAGGTATCATCGGCCTTCCATCCTTCCGCCGCCGTGCTTTAAGTTAGCGCTTGTGCGGCAGGGGGGTGGGGTCGCAGTGTTATTTGTAAAGGAAGTTCTGGGACGCCACACCAGAAGCCTTCTTCATTGACGGAACTGCATGATTGGCCTATAATTTTAGTAAGTGAAGGGGTAACAGCCACTTGGTCATAGATGCTTTAGGGCATCAAACTGGAGAAAAGCGGCAGGATTACCATGGATATTCTCGAAAAGGTCTATCACAAAAGTGATTCCATCGTTTTCAGGAAGATTGGTGATGAGTTCATCCTCGTTCCCATCCGGCAGAATGTGGGTGACCTGGACAGTATCTATACCCTCAATGAAACGGCGGCTCGCATCTGGGAACTCATTGATGGAAAAAAGAGTTTCCATGAGATTAAGCGCGTCATGATCGAAGAATTTGACGTCACTCCGGCCGAAGCGGAAAAGGATCTCATTGAGCATTTACAGCAACTGGAGGGGATCAAGGCCGTCTCTGATAGGTGAGCCGATGGAATGCCCGCAAATACCTCAAGTCGCTTACACCCAATTTGGTAAGCGTTTCTATAAACAAGTTTACGAGAAGCGGATTCCCGTGAACGGCTCCGTTGAGCTCACATTCCGTTGTAACCTCCGGTGTGTTCACTGTTACTGCAACCTGCCGGCCAGCGACCCCAATGCCATGGAAGGAGAAATGAAGACCGATGAGGTCCTCAGTATACTGGATCAAATTGCAGAAGCAGGATGCCTCTGGCTCCTGATAACGGGAGGTGAGCCGCTTCTTCGCAAAGACACTCTGGAAATACTCATCCACGCGAAGAAAAAAGGGCTCATCACCTCTCTCTTTACAAACGGCACTCTGGTGACCCCGGCTATCGCTGATCGCCTCGCTGAATGGCCACCCCACTCCGTGGAGATAACCCTCTATGGCGCCACACGGAAGACATACGAAAGAATCACCCGTGTTCCGGGCTCTTTCCAGCGTTGCATGAGGGGTATCGAGCTTCTCTTGAAAAGAAGCGTGCCGCTCGCTCTGAAAACCATGGCCATGACTCTCAACCAGGAAGAGATTTTTGAAATAAAGGCATTTGCCGAAGAGCGAGGGTTAAAATTCAGGTTTGACCCCATGCTCAACGCCCGGTTGGACGGCTCCAAAACACCTTGCGATTTCAGATTGGCGCCTGAAGAGGTGGTCAAATTGGACCTGGAAGATGAGCAACGTTCCAGAGAATGGCGGGAATTTTGCGGAAAATTCATAGCCCCTGTTTCATCTGAATATCTCTTCGCCTGCGGCGCCGGCATCTCCGCCTTCCACATCGATCCGTACGGACAGATGAGCGCTTGCGAAATGGTTCGGTTCCAGAGCTTTAATCTCCGTCGCGGCAGGTTCAGCCAAGGGTGGGCTGACGTCATTCCCCTAATCCTGAAACAAAAGCCGGGAGGCCATTATCCATGCGCTCGCTGTGAGCTCATCTCCCTGTGCGGTCAGTGTCCCGGCTGGGCATGGCTGGAAAAAGGCAGCATGGAGCAACCCGTCGAATATCTCTGCCGTATCGCCCATCTTAGGGCTGAGGCATTCCATACCCCTTTTGCGAGGAAATGAGAAATGAGAGCTAGAGAGAAAAACCGTAAAACTTACCATAAACCAGAGATCCAACAGGTCAGGCTGGTCGTTGAGGAAGCGGTTCTGCAGGCGTGCAAAACAGACGCCAGCCAGGCAGGGGGTAAAAACAAAAACTGCGCCCATCCTCAATGCCGGAGAGCTGGATCCTAGCAATCGTGCTCACTCGGCCTACGTCCTGAGTTTTCCTTGCACCGTGCGCCCTGCACCGCGAACCGTTCCTGTGCCTACCCGCCCATGAATACCAGGGGCATGGAGGTTTTTTTCAAAACAGAGAAACGAAGAAATCGCGCATCATGAACATCGCCGGAATCAAACTGTCTTTTTTGCATGATTCTCCCCATGACCACTCCCACAGGGAAGAGCTGGCGAAGCCGGGATCCGGCGATGAGCATGACCGCATCGTCATCCGTCTCCATGGAGATAGCCCGGGCCCTGAATTTTCTGCCGCAAGGAATGTATTCCATTCCGTGTGGACTCTGTCTCAAAGCGGTAATAAGTATATCTTTCAGGAAGGTTCTCAGGAATCGGACGCCCCTCCGAACAAAGTCCTGATCCTTGGAACTGACCTGAGAGAGGGTGATCTGTATATCCCGGATGGCCCTTCCGATCAACCTCGTCTTCCAGACCCGCTAGGGTATCCTCTGAACCAGGTCCTGATGATTCTGATCTTATCCCGACGGACCGGTATATTGCTCCATGCTTGCGGCATTGATGACAACGGGTTCGGATACCTTTTTCTTGGCAACTCGGGTCACGGGAAATCCACCATGGCGAGACTGTGGTGTGAACATCACGCCACGGTCCTCAATGATGACAGGATTATTGTGCGGGAAAGGGAGGGGAAAATCTGGATGTACGGCACGCCCTGGCACGGTGATTTTAAGAAGTTCTCAACAGGCTGCCTTCCCGTCAGCAAAGTCTTCTTTCTTCGGCGTGGTGAAGAGAACGGGGTGATCCGTTGTGAGGGAGCCAGAGCGGTTTCCATGCTCCTCACCCGGTCGTTCCATCCGCTGTGGGACAAAGAAGGAATGGCCTTCACCCTGGAGTTCTGCCACCGTCTTGTGGAAAAGGTCCTCTGTTATGAACTGAGTTTTATGCCGGATGCAAGGGTCGTGAATTTTGTGCGAAAAATATAGTGAACGACCACTTTCTTTTGACGTTCACTATGGTTTTTTCTTCTGTCTCGTGTTTTCTGTATTCCTGCCCCTCCGATTCCAGTATTCCATGCTACTGCCTTATCGTCTGACAACTTGGCTCTCCATGCCTGCTGCTTTTAGCTCCTCACCGAGTCTCTGAGCTCTTTTCTCGGGGACGAAGGCGCCTATGTACAGCCGGGACTTGCCTTCCTTGTCCTTGACGACGTAGGGAGAATAATCGAGGTTCCTGAGCGACTGGATTTTTTTCTCCAGCTCCTCAGGCGATTCATAGACACCCACAAGGTTCGCATAAGCGGTTTCTTCCACGGTCCAGTCTCCCAAGCCCTTTTCCTTTCGGTAAGTTTCGGCTTTTTCGCGGCTTTCAAAATATCCAGCGTAGATCCTGTACCATTCCCCTTTGCTCAGGAAAACCTTCACGTAATAAGGATCCACTCCTTTTTTGCGGCACTCCAATTCCGCCTTTTTTGCCAGATCCAGATTGGGCACGGACCCAAGATAAAGAGAGTAAGGGTACTTCCCAGTATCTTCAGTCATCACAGGCGAGTCCGAATTCGGTTTCCTCGGGGTCGAAGGCGAATGGAGCGCTGCGGGAGTGACTGGAGGAGCCGTTATTCGTGAAGGTTCTGGTTCGGGAGGAGCAGGCTGCGATGATTCAGTTCTCCGCAGAGCCGTCTCATTTGCATCGTTCCCAGAAGAGATTTTGCCTTGCCCCTGGGCGGCAATTTTGGAATCCGCAGGAGGGATCGTGGGGGGCTTCTCAGGCACCGGCAGAATAGCATCGGCCAGGGATTTTCCACCGGAAGACTTTGGCTGAGACTCCAGCGGCTTACCTGGAACGCTTTTCGCCGGGTGAACAGTATCAGATTTCTTTTCTCTGATGGGAAGCCTTAGCGCCACCTTTTTGTTCGGTTTTTCAGTCGCCGAAATTCCGAATGGGTCAATCACCCCGTTGCGATACAAAAGCCCAAATCCCAGGAATGCAGCCGCTACCGGGATAAGAGACATAATGAGGAAGCCTCGATGCTTTCGTTTTTCCCTCTGCTGTGTTTTCGTCCTTTCATGATTCTGGATTTTCTCGATACCGCCAAAAGTTTTCCTCACCAGCGTCATGAATGAAAAGGGAGGCTTCTTTTCTCTGTGTCGCACGGGTTTTCCTTCTTCTCCGTACGAGTGATAATACTTGTAATGCTTGTAGCCTTCAAAATCCGGACTCACCTCTGGCCGCATGCCGTTGAGGATCACACCCACTATGTTGCTTTTTACCTGCTCCAGTTGGCTGCAAGCCCTTCTGAGCAACCCTCTGGATACGGTTCCTAGCCTGTAGACAAGGAACACTCCATCTACCTTGGTGGAGATGACGACGGCATCTGCGGCTGAAAGAATGGGAGGCGCGTCAAAGAGGATAACCTCGTACTCTTTCTTTGCCTCTGCAATGAAATCATCAAAGCCCGGGGACCCGATGAGTTCCGCCAGGTCAGCAGATATGGGACCGCTGGTAATAAGATGGAGGTTATCCAGACGGGGTGACACCATGATCTCTGTAAAGCCCATCTCGCCTAAAACCAGGTCCACAACCGTCCTTACGGTATCATGCCAGTGGTAATTCCCGAGCAACATGTCCGTCAGCCCCGGGGTCGATTCTACGCCGAATATCTTTCCCATGGACGGCTTCCTGAGATCTGATCCGATGAGAAGCGTCTTTTTCCCAGCCTGTGCCATAGCAAGAGCCAAGTTCGCGGCGACGAGGGTCTTTCCCTCTTGAGGAGAAGCGCTGGTAATGAGCATGGTTATTAACTTCTTCTCCCCACTTTTAAAATCGATATTCGCCCTCAAGGCGCGAAAACTTTCAGCCGCCATCGACTTGGGCGCATAATGACAGACGAGGTTAGCCGCCCTCCTCCGGGCGTGGGGAGTCGGCTCGCTCGTAAATTTTTCAGACAGACCATCCTCAATATGTCCCAAATCTATCTGAGGAATCACGCCTAATACTTGAGTTCCAAGGGTCTGTTCTACATCCGCGATAGCGCCAAGAGAGGTATCGAATGTCTCAATAACAAAGGCGACAACGAGGCCCACGATGAGACCGATGAACATCCCCATGGCGCCGTCCATCGCCCTGTATGGTCGGTTGATGGGCTCCGTTGGCAGAAGGGCGGGTTTGACAATATTCACCACCTCAGGCTTTTCAGAACGACGGATCATCGCTTCCTGGTTTTTTCTCTCCAGGAGGGCGATCATGTCCGTGTACAGTCCCACTTTTCTTTTGAGACGGTTGTATTCCAGATTCTTGTCCAGCAACACCTTTGTTTTATTCTCTATGCTTTCTGCTTCCTTGCTCAGATCAAGCTTTTTGCTATCTATGTTCTTGATTTGCTCCTTGAGGATGAGAGCCATCTTGCTTGCGTTTTCCGCAATCTCATGACTGATGGCCACTACCTCCGGATGCTTGGAAGTGTACTCTTTGAGAAGGGTATCCCTCTTCAGGAGAAGCGCCACCAGGGTGTCGTTCGCACTTTGGTAGCGGCTGTTGGCCTTGGCGGAGTAAAAGTCGCGCTCAGGGCTGGACGGGTTTGCAATGAAGGCGTTCAATCTTCGGAGCAGTTCCTGAACCTCCGCTTTCTCGTCGTCCAGCTTGCGGTTTTCGCTTTGAATCTCCTGGGATCTTGCCAGTAGCTTTTCGCTCTGGAGGTCAATGGAAATCAGCTCATTGTCCTTGGTGTATTTGTTGAAGTCCTCTTCCGCTTCACGCAATTTTTCACGAACTTCCTTTTGCTGCTCCTCTATGTATTTGAGGGCGTCAGTGGCCCTTTTTGTTTGCTGTTCAGCATGGAACTCCCGGTAAGTCAAAGCAACCATGTTAGCGAGCCTCTGAGCAAAGGCGGGGCTAGCGTCCGTCACTTTGATTTCCAGGATGCTGCTGTACTTCTGTCTCGTTACTTCAACTTTGGGCTGAAGATCTTCGATAACGCGAATGACACTGCTTTTTAATTGCTTATCTCCTTTTGCTTCCCCTCGCCGAATGAGGCCCATTCTCTCAGCGACCTTCTGGAAAACCTCATAGCTCTTGATAACGGTCATCTGGGTTTCTATGTCGTCGGAATCAGACAACGCCATGGTGTTGGCCTCAAGGCCTCCGAGGATGGGTGCTTTCTGTATCTCTATGATGCAGTTGGTCTTATAAAGAAGGGTAGGTGCTCTGAGAATGGCGAAAAAGGTGGTAAAAAACCCCAGTGAAATTGTGATCAGAGCGACAGTGAATTTTCTTTTTTTGAGAATGCGCCAGTATTCTCTTAGGTTTATATCGTACTGGACCAAGATAATTACCTACACAGATGATGATCCCAGCAAATGCGGGTTTTCATGAGATCTTTTCTGTTATAGAGCGTATAACCGCCTGAAATTGAATGGTATTTATGCAAATCGACTTTCCGTTCCTCCAATAGACCTGATTCAACATCTTATCAACCGGAAAAAATATTAATATAGCCTAACTTAAAATGGCTTATTTGTCAATGAACAAGACAAACTTAATTGAAAAATACAAGCGCTTATATCTCTTTGGACTCCTGACAGCTCCGCTGACAATTTGGTTTACGTGCGAGACCTGATCAGGCCAATGATCTGGCCTAATCTTTTTAAATAAAGCTGCCATGGCCTGGCTTGAAAGGACGGGAAAACCTGCTGCAAGATTTCTGGTCTTGGGAAAAGAGATTCAAGGATGAAGGAAAGCCGGCTTCTCCCGTTCATCTCTGAAGAAAAGAGAAAGGGAGGGGCCCATACGGGAAGTTCACACCCTTTGACTCTCCCCATCAGAGCTCTCCGCTCCAGAAAGCTCACTCTCTTTATCAGTGTCCGGCTGAGCTCATTCTGAGGCTGATAGCCAAACACATGGGAGAGAAGAAATAGAACATAACTGAGGATTCTGGGTTGCCCCAGTTCTTTCGCGCGCGAGCGGAGGGCTTCCCATTCGGAAGGGTCCCAAGCTGCTGTGATATTCTTGATGTCCACGAGCCAGATCAGCCGATTGAACCGGTGCTTCAAGCTATGGAGACCCAGGTATATTACCTGATCATATCGACTTAAGCACTGGGCCTCTTCTCCTTCCCAGCTGACGGTCCTCGTGTCGCGATAAATCTCTTCATCGGTTCTGCTCAAAAGGAATTGTCGGGCTCTGATGCGGTCTGCCCACAGGAGATGGGTATGGAGGTCCACCGTGGTTGAACCACGTCTGAAAGTATTGGGGTACAATGGATCACTTTCGTACCCCGATCCTAAAAGAATCTTCACAAAACTTGGATGGTCTTTCTTCAAAACCCAGAGATCGATATCCGTCATGGGCCTGAGGCCTATGTCACCATAGACCTCCTGAATGAGATCCATACCCTGCAGGAGAACCGGCCGGATGTTCCTCAGGGGGCTTTGCCGGAGGACTTCCTTGAGGCCATGGATCAGTCTCAAATTGTTCCGAACAACCTGGTAATAGTGTGTTTCAAGCTTTTGTTTTTCCCTCTCAGCGAGACTCCCCAGCACCCGGGATCTCTTGAGGCTTTTGTACAAGTGGCCCCCCAACCCCTCCCTGATCGCTGTCTCAACGAGATGATTCATACTAAGGTCGGGAGACACGCGGGACCATATCCTTTGAAAATCATCCGGTCCACGATCCAAAACCGCAGCCTGCGCTAAGATCTTTCTTTCAATGGGCTCGATCATATCCGTAGAAACAGAGTAGAATTCTTGGGGTTCTGCTTATATTTTTTATTTTACCAGTTTTTCATCGCTAACTGAAGGTCTTTGACATGAGAAAGATATTGATATCTGGTTGATGAAGGTCTATGTTGCCAGCATAAAATGCCGGGACAGATCGATCAAGCTTACTAATACAAACGCATTTATTCCTTTAACATTCCCGTGCTCCCCCTCACCCCGCCCTCTCCCCCAAGATTGGGGGAGAGGGCGGGGTGAGGGGGCCTCGATGACAAAAGACTTAACACGTTCGTATTAGTGAGTCGATTGCGAGGAAGATGAAAACGCTTTGGCAACTGACACGAAGGACCCCCAGGTGAGGAAACAGATATGAGAAAGTGGTTCCTCTCCCTTGTCCTAGCCATGACTTTCTTGGGAGCCTGCCTCACTGGGAATGCGAGAGGAGCTGAGATCAGGTCGATCTTCGAATTGAACAATAGCTACCGCGTGGATCACCTCGACTGGAACATAGCGGGCAATTCCGCGGGGACGAATCCCAATATTTTGTCCGAGCTTACCTGGAAAGACCTCGAAATTTATGAGATCACCGGCAGCGTAAGACTTTCCATCAATGACGGCTTCTACTTGCGCGGATCCCTCGGCTATGGATGGATTTATTCTGGAGCCAATCAGGATTCCGATTTCCTGGGCGATGATCGGACCCGGGAGTATTCGCGGACAAACAACTCTGCGGCCGGCGGAGGTGTCCTGGACGCCAAGCTCGGGGTCGGATATCAGTTCAAGATGGTATCCAACAGGCTGAGATTGATCCCTCTGGTTGGATACTCCTACAACAAACAGCAACTTGTCATCAAAGATGGTTTCCAGACCATCGCGACATCCGGTCGTTCCTTGCCGTACGGACCCATCCAAGGCCTTGATAGCAGTTATGATACGAGGTGGCTGGGCCCTTGGCTAGGCCTGGACATCCTGTTCCCAGCAAGCGACAAAGTGGCCATCCTGGCAACATTCGAATACCATTGGTCAGATTACAATGGCGAGGCAAACTGGAACCTCAGGACTGATTTCGCTCATCCCAAAAGCTTTGAACACGATGCACTCGGTAGGGGCTTCGTGGTATCCCTTGGCGCGGAGTACGCTTTGACCGGCCCATGGTCCTTGGGCCTTTCCGCAAACTATCAGAAATGGAGAACCGATCCTGGCACGGATCGGGTATTCTTTGCCTCGGGCTCCACTGAGGCGACGCGCCTGAACGAGGTCAACTGGGAATCCTACGCCTTTACCCTGGCATTGACATGCCGCTTTCATAATAAGTTTTAACAAGAATAGTCTCTCCCTAGGCGCATGACGAAGAGCTCCCCTTCGCATATCAAAGCCCTTTTTCTCGGGTTAGCTACAGCCCAGGCCATAGCGACCCTCCAGGTTTACTTCTCCGATAAGGCCCTTTATCAAACCCTGACCGCTATCAGCAAAGCCGGCTATCTGGTCATACCCAACCAGCAGACCATGCCCCGTCTTCTGGAATTCAGCTCCGCCTTTTTCGGGGGCTTGTTTTTCACCCTGAGTGCAGGCGCTGGTCTCTCCATTATGGCTATCACGGCAGCCTGGGCATGGGTCCACCTTCTCCGCAGGAATAGAATTCTTCTCCTTGTGTGGCTGATTCTCTGGCTGGGATTATTGCTGCTCGTAAACCGGAGCGGCTTCAGCTTCATGACGAGCCTGTATTTTCTCTTCATACCTCCTGCCGTTTTTCTTGCCACTTGCAAGCGGGCGGCCCTCCGATCCGAGCAGACGGACCTTTTGCGCAGGATAGCATACATCGCTCCAATTCCTCTGCTTGCAGTCCTATGGTCATCGCAAATGGAGAGTCGCATCTTCTTCGATTTAAGGGATCATCTCCTCCTGTCCAATTCTCTCGGCGAAAAAATCAACGATTTTTACTACAAGTACACGCTATTTCCCTCGGAAGTCTTCAAGTCGCTCGATCAGAAGACCGTGAAAACCTGCTATCTCGGAAACCTACAGAAGAAACCCGTGGTCAATGCCCTGGAAAGAGAATTGCTCCAGCACGATTATCTGAGCCTGGATGCAGATCACGGCGTTGATCTCAGCGTTAAGGAAACCAGTCGCGGGCTCATCTTCGAGCAAAAGGGAAAAGAAGTTTTGCAAGCCTCTCTCAAAAGGTTTCTGGACAATCCCATTGGAGTGCTCAAGGAGTTCTCTGAAAGGGCCGACCGGTATTCTTTTTTCCGGCAGTTCACTTTTCTATCCCTCTTGATCGGATTCCCCATCACGTTGTATCTCTTTCTCCATGCGTTCCTTTGGTTCCTGTCCTCCTTTCTCTTCGACTCCAAGGTCTCCACGCTGATCGCTTCAGCTCTATGCCTTGCAATCGGGGTTGGGCTTTTTCTGGTCGTTTACGTCGGCAAGGAAGGAAAGATCCCGGAGCAAGATCTAGCATCGGCCTTTCAATCCAATCATTGGCAAAAGAGGGTGGCGGCCCTGAAGACCATAGAACGGAGAAACCTCGACATTGGTGATTTCAGGGGCTATCAGGGTTTGCTAAAAAGCCCTTACGTCCCTGAGCGCTATTGGCTTGCAAGGGCCTTGGGACGCAGCCGGCGGCCTGATACCTATCCGCTTC
Source organism: Deltaproteobacteria bacterium (assembly GCA_024641835.1). GTDB lineage: Bacteria > Desulfobacterota > DSM-4660 > Desulfatiglandales > HGW-15 > JAHECH01. The sequence continues at coordinate 1,509 of JAHECH010000055.1, read as the reverse complement.
TCCTTCGCATGCTCAGTGATTCCTCCCCCAATGTGGTCAGCATGGCTCTTTATGGTCTTGGTGAGAGGGGAGACCCCAGAGCGATCGATGAGATCCTGAGCTGGATTAGGACATCAAATCACTGGTATTCCCAGTGGCATGCTTACAGAGCCTTAAGAGCCCTTGGATGGAAGCAAAGCAGGTCGAGATAAGAACTCTGGTCATCTCCATTCTGGCTGTGGCCGCACTAGAAGGCGCCATGAGATGGCTGCTCGCATACCATGCCATGATGGTGCTTGGACTGGCGCGTATTCTGGAGGCTGTCGTGATTGTCCTGATTGCGGTCGTCTGGGGTTCCGGCCTATCTTCCCTTGGCCTCGATCAAGATGGATGGCTTCTCGGTTTCAAGAGGGGGCTCCTATGGGCGGCGGCATTTGCTTTCATCTCTTGTCTGGTCGTCGCAGGATTGCTCCTCACTGGCATCCATGCTCTCGCCTTCATTCAAACCCGCCTTCCCACAAAGCACGGGGACATTGCCCTTTTTTTTCTCGTAGGCGGGATCGTCGCACCCGTGGCTGAAGAGATTTTCTTCCGCGGCCTGCTTTACGGTTTTTTGCGGCACTGGGGCTTCCCGTTGGCTCTCGTCCTAAGCAGTCTCCTCTTTGTTCTTGTCCACCCCATGAACCGAGCCATCCCTTTCACCCAGATCGTGGGAGGGTTGCTCTTTGCTGTCTCTTATGAAGTGGAGGGCAACCTTCTTGTTCCCATCACCATCCACGCCCTCGGCAACCTCGCCATCTTTACGCTCTCGCTCCTCCTTCGATAGTAACCCCCATGCTCTGTATGACATCCCTTTTATCTCTCGCCCGCTCACTTCGCTCGCTAGAGCCGCAGAGGTCTTGGAGACCGTCTTGAGACCTCAGTGTTCACTCAAGAATAGCGGTGGGACCGATGCTCTGAGCATCGGGAGGCCCCGTGCAAGGGGCCCTTGAGCGAACACGTTGTCCTTTCAGTGACCGTCTGTGCGGGTCTGCGGCTAATTCCTCTGCTTTCTTCGTGACCTCTGTGAGAGATATCGCATTTCTTCTTTTCGTGATTGCTTTGGGTTTTCTGTTTCACCCGATCAGGTGGCAACGATGGTCCGGCAGAACTCCACGATGCTTCTGTCTGGCCTGAAACTCAGCTCGTAACATGGAACACTGCCAGTCAGGCCTGCAAAAAATTCCAACGTGAATTGCATTCCCTTGGAATCCCAGTAAGGCGGGAAAGAACAGGTGAGAAGCCTGGACGGCGGCTCAATTCCTTCGACCTTCTTGATCGAATTGGCGCTGCCGTGTTTTAAGAACAAAACCCTCTCCAGCTTCGCAGATCTGGGAGAGGCAAAGACACCATCCCCGTGCCACGGGGTGCCGTAAATGCGAAGTGCCCCGTTCTCCCTGCGGACGATGACCCTGTCATCACTCAGTACCTCAACCCCCTCTTCTTTGCTCAAAAGCCTGGCCATAGTGCTTTTGCCAGCCCCTGATTCAC
>JAHECH010000642.1 GCA_024641835.1 Deltaproteobacteria bacterium | reverse complement strand
ATAAGCGCGCTCAGGGAAAAACGTAAGCCGATCTTTCGAGGGGAGTAATCAGGGCTTCAGGGGCAGATTGAATGGATTTTGAGTTTACCGATGACCAAAAGAAGTTCAGGCAAAAGGTTTGTGCTTTCCTGGACAAAGAGGTGACAAAAGGGGTCATCGAAGAATCCGAGGCAGGCCTCGGATTTGGTCCCTGTTCGTGGGAACTGATGCAGAAATTGGGGGCTAAAGGGTGGCTCGCCCCCACGTTTCCCGTCGAGTTTGGGGGTCTTGCCTTGTCTCGGACTTATCGTTACATGGTCCAGCGGGAGCTGGATTACAGAAATGCGCTGGTCATTATTCGAGGTCTCGGTCTCATAGGTGTTGATATGGCAGGACCCGTGATATTACGTCACGGGAGCGAAGAAATGAAAAGAGAATTCCTCCCAAAAATAGCAAGAGGGGAAATCGAGCTAGCCTTGGGTTATACTGAGCCGGACGCTGGTTCTGACCTATCGAGGATTGCCATCCGTGCTGTTGAAGATGAGGACGATTTTATCATCACAGGTCAAAAAACGTTTAATACAGGCTGCCATTTTTGCCAGTATCACTGGCTGGCAGCCAGAACCGGTCCTGATGTCCCATCCCATAAAGGAATTTCTGTGTTCATTGTGGATTTGAAGTCCCCCGGTATTACTATCAGTCCTTTGTGGGAAATGGCAGACACGAGAACCAACCAAGTATTTTATGATGGTGTGAGAGTCCCAAAAAGAAACTTGGTCGGCGAGAAAGACATGGGCTGGTATTATATGGCAGAGGCCCTTGACCTGGAACGGATGATAACAGCGGGAGGAGTCGAGCGGACCTTTGAGGAACTTGTAGCGTATACGAAAAGCACCCTAAAAAATGGGGTGCCCTTATCAAAGGATCCCCTCGTGCGACAAAAACTGGTGGACATCGCTGTCGAGATAAACATAGCGCGAAATTTGATTCATCGAGTCGTTTGGTTGCAGGATAAAGGAATAGTTCCAACGTGGGAGACTGCTTTACTAAAGGTGTTTGTTTGCGAGCTGTATCAGAAAATATCGCGGACGGGATTGGAAATATTAGGACTGTACGGGCAGCTGAGAAAAGATTCAAAATATTCAGTGCTTGAAGGAATGATGGAGCACTTCTTCCGGTCAACATTCGTGATGACGATTGGGGGAGGAACTTCAGAAGTTATGAGAAATATAATTGCCGCAAGAGGGCTTGGGCTTCCGAGATAAGGAAGAGGTCCACACGAAGGTCATTTCTTAATTTGGAATAATAGAGGAGTCAATTGAGGTGGAGTTTTCTCATACAGTAGAGGAGAGGATGATCAAGGAGGCCGCTCGCGAGTTTCTGGAGAAAGAATGCCCGAGTGATCTAGTACGCGAGATGGAGAATGATGCCAAAGGCTTTCCTCCTGCACTGTGGGCTAAGATTGCTGAATTGGGTTGGCTGGGGCTGATTTTCCCTGCCGAGTATGGAGGGGCGGACGGAAGCTTTATGGAGCTGACAGTTCTCATGGAAGAGATGGGACGATACCTCGTTCCCGTCCCCTTCTTGCCGACAGTCCTTTTGGGAGGATTGCCGATTCTGTATGGAGGAACGGAGGCCCAGAAGCAAAGGTATCTTCCGAAGATAGCGAAAGGTGAACTTGTCCTGACCATGGCTTTAACAGAGACTGAACCAGCCTATGATGCGAGCGGAATCAACATTTGGGCGACTCGAGAAGGTGGCCATTTTATCATTCGTGGAACGAAACTGTTTATTCCTTATGCTCATGTGGCTGATTACCTGGTTTATGCTGCTCGAACGGAAAAGAGCGGTAAGAACGAAGACGGGATCACGTTGTTCTTAATTGACGGGAAAATGTCAAGCATAGGGTATACGGTACTAAACACGTTGGCATGCGAGAAGCTATGCGAGGTGGCATTCGACAATGTGGAGGCTACTGAACAGGATATTATAGGGGAATACAATAAAGGATGGGAGATTGTTGAAAAAAGTCTGGCACAAGCGGCCGTTGCGCAATGCGCTTTTATGCTGGGTGGCGCGGAGAGGGTTTTGGAGATGACCATCAGTCACGCCAAGAAAAGAGTTCAATTCGACCGCCCCATCGGAAGTTTTCAGGCGATTCAGCATCGATGTGCTGACATGAAAGTCGATCTTGAGGCAGCGATATTCGCTACCTATGAAGCCGCATATAGGATTGGTCAGGGATTTTCCTGTACCCTGGAAGCGTCCGTCGCTAAGGCTTGGGTGAATCAAGCTTACAATAGAATCTGTTCGAGTGGGCACCAGATTCACGGCGGAGGTGGAGTGATTAAGGATTATGACATGGAACTTTACTCCCGGCGCGCAAAGGCTGCAGAGGTATTTTTAGGTGACACACAATTCCATAGAGAGATCATTGCTGAGCAGCTCGGTTTGTAGAAGCGTCTGGTCTCAGGAGAGCGCTCAATTACCAGGTTTAATCCTTGAGGAGACATCGCCATGGATTATAAAATGATAAAATTCAGCGAAAGCCAAACCGTCGGGACGATTCACCTTAACCGTCCTGGAAAACGAAACGCCCTCAACGAAACCATGGTTGTGGAACTGGTAGATTGCATCAATTTTTGTGGTGAAAGCGCTAGGGTTAGGGCGATCATTTTGACCGGGAGTGGAAAGGCTTTTTGCTCCGGCGGTGACATCCTGGAGACCTCGCCCTCTGAAGCCAAGAAGTTTATTAATGCTCTTCATCCAGCGTTTTTGGAATTACGTAGGGTGCCTAAACCGGTAATAGCGGCTGTTAATGGCCCTGCCATCGGGGGCGGTTTCGCTTTAGCCTTATCTTGTGACATCATCATTGCCTCCAGAAGCTCGAGGTTTAACTCGCAGTATGTTTTGATAGGCGTATCGCCCGATTGTGGTATGTCCTACATTCTGCCCCGTTTGGTAGGGGATAAGAGGGCGACCTGGCTTATGTTTACCGGTGAGATCGTTGATGCCCAAAAGGGCTTCGAAATGGGATTTGTCAGTCAGGTGGTGGAAGATGATCAACTTTTGATCGAGGCTAACGCCCTCGCCGCAAAATTGGCTGGGTCTGCCACCTTGGCCATTGCTCGGACCAAAGAATTGATCAATCGAAGCTGGCATGAAAGCCTGGAAACTCAGATGGAGTATGAAAGACAGTTTTTTGCTCAACTTGCTCTCAAAGAAGACCATCATGAGGCCATCGCCGCATTCCGTGAGAAACGGAAGCCTACATTCAGGGGCCGCTAGGGCTGAGGAGGATAGAAGAGTTAGGGAAGATGAGAAAAAGGGTATTTTGCGGGAAAGGATCCGTGGGACTGCCCGGCAAAGAGTAACGGTGAA
>JAHECH010000641.1 GCA_024641835.1 Deltaproteobacteria bacterium | reverse complement strand
GGGAGGAGAATCGGCCCTTGGAGAGAAAGCATGCTTTTATGAGCCCTTTGAGAAAGAGACTGGAATCAGGGTCATCGTGGTTTCTCCTCCCGAAACCGCAAAAATTAAAGCCCAAGTCGACACCGGAAACATCGAATGGGACGTCATCATGACGGATATTCCGGCCATCATCACCCTTACCGAAGGGAAAAAGGTCTACTTGGAACCATTGGACTATTCAAAGCTCGACCCGAAGCTGCTGGCTGAAATAATCCCGGAAACGAAGGGAAAATATTCGATCGGGGCAAAGATGTATTCTTTTAATATCTGTTACAATACCAATAAGTTTAAGACAAACCATCCAAAGACATGGGCGGACGTTTGGGATGTCAAGAAATTTCCTGGCACAAGGAGTTTTAATAATGCTACCGGAGGGATCACACCTCAATATGAGATAGCGCTCTTGGCTGATGGCGTTCCCATGGATAAACTTTATCCCATCGATATCGATCGAGCCTATCGAAGCTTGGACAGACTGAAACCTTATGTAACCAAATGGTATACGGGCCACGCTCAGGCCATTCAGATGTTGGCGAACGGTGAGATTGACATTGCCTGTACGATAGGTCCTCGAGCTATCTCCGCCGCATGGAAGGGAGCACCGATAGGTGTCGAGTATAATCAGGGGAAACTTGCATCCGATAATTGGTGTATTATCAAAGGGGCCAAGCATAAGGAATCAGCCTACAAGTTGATCAACTATATTTTAGATCCAAAGCGCCAAGCGTGTTTCGCTTCAAAGGTCCCCTATGGGCCCAGCAACATAAACGCGACCAAATACCTCGATCCCAAAATTGCAGACGAGCTCAATACCTCTCCAAAGAACCTTGCCGGGCAGTTTTGGGAGAACGTAAAGTGGTGGGTTCAAGTGGGTCCAGATGGAAAAACGAACAGGGATAGAGAACTGGAGCGATTCACCAAATGGCTAGCGCAATAATGGAAATGTGTGGGGGAGTGAAAAAGAACTAGTCTTCACTCCCCACAAACTTTTATCTGCTCTGTATCGATCCATGAAAGAAGAAGGTGAACCATTGGACAAAAAGGTTCCCCCGTGGAGTGCAATCTACGGGAAATTGGCTGGAAACGCATTTTTTCTCGTTTTCCCGCTTATCCTTTACATGTGTTTTTTCTACGTCTATCCTCTCCTTCGTATGTTTGTGATGAGTATTTCGCCGCCTTTCACGTTCGATAACTATTTGAATTTTTTTTCGGAAATCTATCTCCGCGCTTTGTATGTCACCTTAAAGGTTAGCTTCCTGGTAACACTTCTGTGTCTTTTACTTGGGTATCCCCTGGCGTATTACTTATCAAGCATTCCGCCCAAAAAAGCGAACCTCCTCATGATTTTCGTATTGATTCCTTTGTGGACGAGCGTCCTGGTGAGGACCTACGCCTGGATAATGATCCTTGGAAGAAATGGAATCATCAACCAGGCCTTGTTGAAACTAGGACTGATCGATGAACCCTTGAAGATCATTTACAATGTTTTTGGGCTCGTCCTCGGCATGGTTCACGTGATGCTACCCTTTATGGTTCTTTCCCTTTTCAGCGTGATGACGGGAATCGATCGAGGCCTTTTGAAGGCTGCTCAAAATCTCGGGGCTCGTCCTTTCGAGGCCTTTCGAAGAGTCTTTTTGCCTTTGAGCATGCCCGGTATATTCGCCGGGAGTATCTTGGTGTTCATTATCTCCGTCGGCTTCTTTATTACTCCGGCTCTCCTTGGCGGTCGCAAAGAAGTAATGATTGCGATGGTGATTGAACAGGCTGTTTCGGTATTTCTCAACTGGGGACTTGCCTCTGCCGCATCATTCCTTCTCCTGCTTTTGATTCTTGGGATCTTCGTGACCTCAGGGAAAATTATCGGGTTTGATAAACTGTGGGGCAGGAAAGCTTGAAAGGATTCCCAAAAGTGAACAAGGAGCGGAGAAATCTAGGGGAATCTCTGCTCTCTATTAGTTCATATACGATACTGGTGTTCCTCATTTTGCCTGTGCTTATTATTTTTCCTCTGTCCTTTGAAGCGCAGAGATATCTTGAGTTTCCACCCAAAGGTTTTTCACTTCAGTGGTACGAAAGTTTCTTTGCAAGCTACACATGGCGAATGGCTACGTGGACGAGCTTCAAAATTGCCTTTCTTGTCACCCTTTTGGCGACCATTCTGGGCACGTTGGCATCGTTTTGTTTTGTGCGGAAAAACTTTCGAGGGAAGGAATTGCTTTTTGGATTTATGTTATCGCCCATGGTCATGCCCATTATCATATTGGCTATCGCGATCTACTTTTTCTTTGCTGAATTGCGGTTAATTGGTTCCATCGCAGGATTGGTTTTTGCTCACACAATACTGGCCGTGCCCTTCGTGATTGTTATTGTCACGGCGGCGCTTCAAGGATTTGACGTGAATCTGGAAAAGGCCGCAATGAATTTGGGAGCGAATCGCTTGAGAACCTTTTATAAGGTCACTTTTCCCCTCATTAGGACTGGCATCTTTTCGGGCGCTCTATTTGCTTTCCTCACCTCGTTTGACGAGGTCATCATAGCAATTTTCATTTGCGGAACTACTGCCAATACCCTACCCAAGAAGATGTGGGATAGCATAACCATGGAAACAGATCCGACGATAACAGCCATTGCGACAATGTTGATTTTTTTTACTGTAGCCGTTCTGGTACTTCTTGAGGTATATCGAAGGCGGCAATTAGTCAAACGGGCCAGGATACAGATGGGTACTATTGCGGAGGATTAGCCTATGAAAACTAGAATTGTTGGGGGATGGGTAATAGGTTTTGACGGGACACAGCATGTGTTGCTAGAGAACAGCGAAGTCGTTTTTCAGGATAACAAGATCATTTTCGTTGGTGAAGCGTAAAGGGGAAGCTGATCGGATAATTGATGCCACCGATAAACTGATTCTTCCAGGTTTAATCAATATTCATACCCATTCTCTCTCTGCTATCTCGGCATTTCGCGGGATTTGTGAAGATGAAGGGTCGACCTTGTATAAATATTTGCTCCCGATTCGCTATGGAACCACTGCACGGCCGGCCTATGCAACGGGGGAGGATGCCTATATGCTGTCGCGGGTAACGCTTCTGGAACTCCTAAAGTCAGGCGTTACCACCATTTTCGAACAGACGGACAATTTGGAAGATGTCTTACAGATAGGGCAGCAATTAGGTGTTAGGCTCTATGCCTGTCACTCTTACTATAACGGGATGCCTTTCGAAGAAAATGGCAAAGTTGTCTACCCAAGATTCAAAGACACCTGCCCCGGTTTTGACGAAAACCTCCGCATGATCAAGAAATACGGAGATACATGCGGCGGAAGGATCAAAGTTT
>JAHECH010000640.1 GCA_024641835.1 Deltaproteobacteria bacterium | reverse complement strand
AGCCGGGAACTGGAATGGAAATCTTTTTGAGAACATCCCCATGGGAATGGGACGAGGTCTGGAGAACACCCGCACGATTGATAACAAAGGCATCCTCGTACCCGCTCATTTCAGGATTGGAAAGAAGCTCACTGAACCGCTCCGTTTCAAGGGTTGCCCTGAGCACATAGGAAAGGCCGCTGCCGAGCTCATGCTTGACTGCGATGACAAGGTGAGGAACCTGCCGGTAACCGAGAAAAACGTCACTGATGTATATGCCTCGATCGAGCACCTCCTTGTACCAGGCCTGGCCGCTGTAATCTTTTCCTAAGAGGTTGTAAGGGCCTACATAGCTCCTCTGGTATCCTAAAGGATCGATCACTCCCAGATCCGCGAATCCTCCCCCAAATGCCTTTTTTAGATTTTCTAAGATTTCCTCTAGGCGGGCCCGGTCGTTCAATGTTTCAAAACTATTATCCCTTGTGATGAAATCCAGGGCGGACTTTCGCTCCTGAAGAAAGAATGAAATGGTTCGCCGCGTATTGGATACAAGCCTGGATGTGCGAAAAAGGATCTCTGTTTCAATGGAACCCTGTGTCACCTTATAATTGATCACCGTGATAAATATAAGGGGCACAAGGGCAACCCCGGCCGTGAGCAGCACCGCAAGCTTCCAGATGCGCTGGAAATTGAACAGGTGCTTGTAAGGACCTGCTGCCACGTCGATGTAATCCCAGAATTTTGGCCTAAGTCTACCCTGCATCATCCTACCCAAGCCTTCGAATCGCGGTCCATCTCAGCCAACCTAGCAGGGTGCTGAAAGAGACTCTGTCCTCAGTTCTTTTCGTTGCCGAATTTTCTCATTGGCTTTTTTCAGGGTTTCGCTGAGCACCTCGATATCGACAGGCTTTTGGAGATAAGCGAAAGCGCCAAGTTTCATGCAGACCTTTCGGTCAGCTTCCGACCCATGGCCAGTGAGAATAATCACCTCGATCTCTGGGTTGGTTTTCTTGACCCTTGTCAGCACCTCGATGCCGTCAATGCCTGGCATTTTCAGGTCGAGGATCATCACCTCAGGTTCCTCCTCTTTAACCATGTCAAGTGCTGACTCGCCGTCATAGGCAACGGCGGAACCCATGTCTCGCATCAGAAGCCTCTCAGAAAGTGTCTCGACAAACTCCCTTTCGTCATCTACCAAGAGAACTTTGGAGGGCAATTCGAAGTCGAATTTCCGGTATACGTCCGGCTGGTAAAAGCCCTTGCCAACTTTGGTGTCCACAGATCTGACCCCCGAAACCTTGAAAGCGATGGTCTTCAGTTCCTCCTCCAACCGGCCGAGCATCAGCACATGCTTGTTGACGGTCAGGGCGACAGTTCCATCCCTTACATCCACGCCGACGTTATGCCCTTCGGTGCAGAGAGCGACCTCCACATGGGCGGCAAGAAGGAAATCCCGGGCTGCCTTCTGCGATGCTTCTGTTCTCATCACGACCTTGGAGGCTGCATTTTTCCGAATAAGAGCCGCTGCCTCCTCAACACGGGTTTTACCCATAGGTATCACGATGTCGTACAGAGACGAGTCCCACGGATCATTCTTCTCAAAGAGAGCTTTGACCCAGGCAGCCCGATCTTCATCCGTTTTGTGAATGATTTTTACTGCCTCTTTCTCAGGCAGTCCTTGCTCTTGGTTCGCCACTGAGGTTCGGGATTTCGTGTCTCCGATGAGGCAAATCCGCAGCACATGGCTCACCCTTGAGGGAATGAGGTGGCTCACGAACCCGGCGATCAGAAGACCATCATCGGACATCCTCTCCGCGAGTGCCAGCTTAAGGTGAGCAATCGATCGCTCCTTTTCGTGGGTAAACTTGTTGAACACGGAAGCCCTCGCTGAAAAAGCTCGTCTGGTTTTATTTTCTCCCATGCCTGCGGTCTTGCTCGCCGCATTCACGATGTCAGAGTCCGTGACGAGCTTGTAACCGACGGCAGAGAGAATTTCCTTAACAACCGCCTCTTCCTTGCAAAAGACTCCGCTGAAAATCGTAATCACAGCCATGTCACTACCCTCACTTTTGAAAAAGGATCAAGCCAGCCGGCAAACAACCATCAGCGGGCAAACTTCCTCCTCCCCTTCTTTGTGTGTCTTTACGTAAATCGCGCTGATCGCTTTTTCCATCGTAGGGAAAATATGATCCTCCCCTATCTTCTCGCGGAGATGGGTCCGCTTGATCACACCCGTCACCGTTTCGTTGACGCCGCTCAAGGAGATATCCACTCCTGCGCTCCTCACTCTATCGATCAGCAGGGAGAGCGTTTCTTCCCCTGATGCATCAATATCATTGATTCCATTCGAAACAAGAATGATGTGTTTAAGGTTCCGCTTGCTGCGCATCCGCTCCGTGATCTTGTCCTCAAGGTAGCTTGAGTTAGCAAAGAAAAGAGGGCCGTCGAACCGAATCAGCGCAACATACTCGCATTCCTTTAGGCCGAAGGTGGTGCAGTCCCTAAGAGAGTGATCGTCATACCTGGCCAAGGTCGCTATGGTTGGCCTCATGCTTTTGTAGAGAAAAACGAGTAGAGAGAGAGCAACGCCAATCATGATGCCTTTGTCCAGGTGAGGTGCAAAAGCCAAAGTAGCCACAAAAGAGATAATAGAGATCACGCCGTCATACCATTTTGCCTCCCAAGCGTGAATAAAACCAGAGATATTGATGAGCCCGATAACGGCCATCATGATCACCGCAGCAAGAACGGACTGAGGCAAATGGTAGAGGAGGGGCGTAAAAAAGAAAAGGACAATGACGACAGAGAGCGCCGTAAACACACTGGAAAAACCCGTGACTGCCCCTGACTGAAGGTTGACCGCGGACCTGGAAAAGGAACCGGAAGTTGGATAGCTTTTCGCGACAGAACCAAGAATATTGGCTAATCCCTGACCAATAAGTTCCTGGTTGGGATCGAGTCGCTGGCCTGTCTTGCCCGCCATCGCTTTGGCAATTGAAATCGCCTCCATGAAGCCCAGAAGGCAGATGATTGCTGCATAAGGGAAAAGATGCTGCACAACCTTTGCATCGAGACGCGGTACCGAAAAGGAAGGAAGACCCTGCGGAATGGAGCCGATGACATCGCCCCCTCCCTCGATAGGTAGTCTATCCGTCCTGATAGCATTCTCTCCTACCTTGATACGCCACGTTCGGCCGTCTGTCTTTGCATCCGGCGGCAGTTCTTTTTCCGGGTAGAACTTCATTGAACCGTCAGGTTGTTCAACCCCTTTGAACAAAAGCCTTCTGATCTCGGACCTGTACTGATGCGCCCTCTGTTTCTCCTGCTCAATGTGGTGTACAAGAACGGCCGCCGCGTGCTCTATATTGATCAAGCCGGCTACATCAATATAGAGCACGCG
>JAHECH010000639.1 GCA_024641835.1 Deltaproteobacteria bacterium | reverse complement strand
GAGATTCTTGATCTACCATTTCATTTCTATTCAATTCCATTCAACCACCCAAAGCTGCTTATTTGCGCTTGCCATCCTGGCCGCCAGGATTATGCCCAGCCCAGATCTCAGTCACAAAGGACTCTTAAAAAAAATAGGGCACTCCACCATAATCCGATGGGATGCCCATTTTTCCACTTGGACTATAGCAAGCTAAACTACACTGACATTTACTGCAGCTGGGCCTTTCTTCCCTTGCCCAACGTCAAAGGTAACACGGTCACCTTCACGAAGAGACTTAAAACCAACCGCATTTATTCCTGAATGATGAACAAATACATCCGGTCCGTTCTCTTGCTCAATGAAGCCGAAGCCCTTCTGATCATTGAACCACTTAACTGTTCCATTGGCCATAGTGACACCCTCCTTTCATATGATTTTTCATGGTTCCATACTTCAAGGTTGTGCCACCTCTTGACAAATGGATCTTACCCTAAGAACGAAACAGGCTCGCCTCATAAAGGCGGGCCCTCATGAATTAAAACTAACTTAACGTTCTTATTTATCAAAGTCAAGCTATTTTGTCCATACTCCATCCTGGGGGTGGGGCTTGTCGCCAAAAAGAACAATGGACAGCCCCGCCGGTAGGGCCTTACCCGCAGATTTGTGGGGACCCGCGCTCGCTGTGGAGCGACAGGAGCGTGTGGACAGAAGTCCCCATCGAGGCGCGAGGCTGACTCCACTTGGACAAACAGGGAATGTGCCCAACGTCAGTCGGGTGATGCGGACAGCACATGAACCCGGGCCTCCCGGATACCGGGGACCGCTTTCAAGGCCTTTCTTATTTCCTGGGTCAATGCCATCTCCGCGGATCGCGGCGCCCTGGTCTGTACGGAGACTACACCCTTTTGCGCGGATACCTGCACGTCGGGCGCCATGCTGATGAGGACGGCCTTTGCCTCAGCGGCGAGGGCGAGATCGTCCATTGCCTGTTGGGATTCGGAGGTCGTCTGGAACTGCTTTAGCCTGACGGTGTCGCATATGATGTCCGCCGCGTCATCTACCGTAATCTTCCTGATATGAATGACGAGGTCGTAGAGGCTTGCATCTGCGGTATCGATTCCGTACAGCCCTTGACTCCATTTTCTTCGTTCGGCGTCCAGTCCTTTTATGAAGCGAAGGGCCTCTTTTCTTGAAATCCCGTCGCGTTCCATCACGAGCTTGATCCGGGCCTCAAGATCGGCCAGGATCCGAACCTTGAGAACGTGGGACACGCCCCTGACGAAGAAGTGCCCGGCAAAGCCGTGGTAGACCACATTGTCCCTCTTCAAATGGTTCAACAGGGCAGCTTCGATATAGGCAACATACTTCTGCTTTCCGTAGGTGAAACGATCGAGGATGGATGGGGCGCCCTTGATGGCCCGAAAAAGCTTTATCTCGGGAATGTTGAATTCTTTCGAGGCCTCGAGGAGTACGTCTCGTGCGATGCACTCATAGTTTAGTCTTTGGGCAACCTTCTCGGCAATAGCCATTCCATAGCTGTAAGAGCCTCTTGATATGGTGATAACGGACATGACCCAATTCCTCCCTTGCTGCTGCCCTTTGCGTGAAAAAGCCAGAATGCCCCGTACGGAAGCACGGTGTTCTTCACCCCATGGGCAGCGATTGCTGTTTCTCTCTAGAATTTATACACGAGGATTGGCAAAAACACCACCGGTTCTTGCGAGGCTGCGTCGGGGTCAGGGACGCCACTGCGCAAACATTCTCCTGCTAATGTCTTCCTCCTCTACGCCGGAAGACGACCCCCATCAGGAGGCCCGTCGCCATGGCCACAACCACGGCCAGGATTCCATAAAGCGCCGGCTGCCGAACTGCCAGGGAAGACAGAATCGCTGGGAGTCCCACTCTAACGACCTTGATTTTGGTGGATGATCCCGGAAGGATCTCATTCCCTATGACCAGGAGTGGCCGCACCTCGTAATCCCCCGTGTAGACTCTGGGGGGAAGCCAGAACCTCCCCTCGAAGTAATCTCGGTCCCCTCTTGGTTCGACTTGAATCGCATCCGGCAGTATGCCATAAAGGCTTTCACTCTCCTTGAGATTCACGAACTCCTCAAAAAGCTTAACCTTTTCAGCTTCATCCACATGAGATCCGCTGATCCGAACCCTTTGCAGTAATTGGCCGTAGCCGTAATTCTTCCCATCACGAGAGTCCATCTTATCGGACGGCGTTGCGAGCGACGTTTCCGAATGCCCCAACAGGAGATAGAGATTCGGGACCCCTTCGATATGAACCTCCGCCACGTTCATCCAAAGCGGACCACGCCTTCCCTTTTTCATGAGGATTTCCTTCTCATCCTCTCCCACGACCTCGACGAGCACCTTGCTTCCTGGAGGGCACGTTCCATGGATCTTAACCCACGTCCCGTGGAAAAAGGCCCTGACCTGGATTAAGTTTGGGGAGCAGTCGATGTAGCTCCCTTGAGCCCTTGAGCATGGAGGAAAAAGGACTAAGAGGCAAAGGATCGATGGAATCAGCCAGAGAAGACCAGTCTCCTTACTCAGTCCGTGCTTCATCTTCTAGCGAGCTCCTTTATAATTAAGCAGGAGGTGCGGTTGTAGCACAAGGCCGACGAGCATTTTTAACATCACGAGAAGAATGATAGAGGCCAGCAGGATCTTCAACTGATCCGCCTTCAGACGAGGGCTGATCCTCGCGCCTACCTGGGCCCCCACCGTAGATCCGAGCAAGAGGACGAGGGCCAGAAGTAAGTCAACCGTTTGATTCATGATGGACTGCATGATGGTCACGTTAGAGCACATGAAAACTTCCTGGAAAAGATTTGTACCCACGACAACATGCATGGGCATGCGCAATATATAGACCATCATAGGCACCATGATAAAACCCCCTCCCAACCCCATGATGGCTGCCAGCATACCCATGAAGCCTCCAAGAAAGAGAGGCATCAATGGTGAGAGGGTTACACCGGATTTTTCGAAGCGCGTCTGCCAGGGGAGGCTTTTGATGACCCGGCGGATTAGGGATTCGGCCTCCCTCGGCCTTTCTTTCCCTCTCTTGGCCCTCCTGATTTGCTGGAGGCTCTCGACGAACATGTACCCCCCTACATAGCCGAGCATGACCACGTAAGTGATTTTGATGAGGAAATCGGCATTTCCCAACTGGCGAAGCATCTTGATGATCCGTACGCCGAGGGTCCCCCCAATCATCCCGCCGATGAGAAGGAAGACCCCCATCTTGAAGTCGACATTGCCGAGCCGGTAATGGGCATATGTGCCCGAGGCGGTTGCCGCCACAATCTGGTTTGAATCCGAAGCTGCGGCCACCGTGGGAGGGATCCCCAACATGATGAGAAGAGGGGTCATCAAAAAGCCCCCAC
>JAHECH010000638.1 GCA_024641835.1 Deltaproteobacteria bacterium | reverse complement strand
TGATTGCTGCCCCAGGTATTAAAGAAACCCACCACGCGCTAGCTATATATTCCTTGCGATCTGCTACCATTAAACCCCATCCTGGTGTAGGGGGAGGCATCCCTGCTCCAAGAAAACTCAGTGACGATTCTGCCATGATTGCCCAACCAACCTGGAGAGTCATGAGGACAAGCACCGTGTTCAAGACACCTGGCATAAGATGCCGAAACAGGATTCTTTTATGGGAACACCCAGCAATACGTGCGTGTGCAACAAAATCTTCCTTTATTAACGAAAGTGTTTCACCCCGCACTTGTCTTGCAAATCTCGCCGTCTAAACGAACACGAGAAAAGTAATCAATGTGAAAACACTCTGTCCAAATGTCATGGCCATTAAAATCCCAAGCAAAACAAGCGGAAAAGCAAGTGCAAGGTCCACTAATCGCATGACGACTGCATCCACCCCTCCTCCAAAATATCCGGATAGCAATCCAAGCCCGACACCTCATTCATGTCATGCCCAACGAAGAAATCAAGCTCTTGTGTCATATACATCCGGCGCTGGAACGTCTTTCGTCACCGAAAGCATGCTTGCCACCGCTCGAATATAGCCCCTTGCCAATCGCTGCTTCTCCCCATCCGACAGCTCCTTGGGGTTACAGGTCACTCCTCCCCTACCCCCTCTCCAAGAGGGATATCAACAACTGCTGTCTTCCAGGTCATCTACGCTGCCAGGGCTCGAACCGTATCGATGGTCTCTTCAGCATGCCACCTCAAACCTCCTTTGGCCGGTCCACGGCCAAAATTGTACTGAACCCGGTAGCCATGAAATACCTTGATCTTGCCATCATCCATCTGAACGGGGATGGTCACAATGAGTTCCCGCTGAGGCCATCTCAAAAGTTCGTGGGTTGCAGGGTCCAGAACCAGTCTTTTAGCCGCGGCGTCTAATTGTTCTTGCGCAATCTTGAAAGGATTCAATTCTGCCAATCCTCCTTCTGCATTTTGCAATTCATAAACTACCAAAGAAACAATTTGAAGTTTATTTAATCTCAATGTTCGTTTTGGCGTCCTGCATGGCCGTTACATACTGAGAGGTATCTCTGGTACCGATGTCAATATAGACTTTCTGTTTCACCGCCTTTCCCGGAATCCCCAAGCGATAGCACAATCTCTTATTACCGGCGGGTTGACCCAATATTCATTATTCCAACATTACAGTATTCTGAAACTATTTCAATTTTCCAATCAACGCAGACGCGATCGTATTGCTCTGGATCTCTTTCGTGCCTTCATAGATTTCTGTGATCTTCGTATCCCAATAGAAGCGCTCCACTTCATATTCAGTAATGTAACCATAACCTCCCAAAATCTGGATGGTTTCATCTGCGACCTCCACTGCTGTCCTTCCTGCAAACATCTTGGCCATAGGGGTCAACTTGGGACCGATTCTCTTCTGGTCATAGTTCCAGGCAGCCTTGTAGACGAAGAGCCTGGCGGTCTCAATCTTTGTTGCCATATCAGCCAACTTGTGCTGCGTAATTTGAAAATCAACCAGCTTTTTCCCAAACTGCTCCCTCTGCCTGGCATAGTCCAGGGCACGATCAAAAGCTCCCTGGGCGATGCCAAGAGCTTGAGTTGCAATTTCAACTCGGATTTCGTCGAAAAATTCAAGAACCTGATAAAACCCTTTGCCCTCTTCCCCAAGAAGATTGCTTAAAGGTACTCCGATCTCGTTTACGGAAAGTTCAACCGTTGAGGTCATTCGAATGCCCATCTTGGCTACGATCTCTGTTCTCTTTAACCTTTTGGCCCTTCTCGACAAGAATGGTGCAGTGGGAAAAAACGCCCCGTAAAAAATTAGAACGTGCTGTGTCGCCGATGGCGACATTGTCGCGAGTTTTATAACTACAAGCCAAGGTACGACCTCCGGACCATATCTGCTTCCAGAATTTCCTCCGGTTTTCCCTCCATGACCACCCGGCCGGTCTGGAGTACGTAGGCGTAGTGGGCGATCTCCAGGGCCTCCTGGACATTCTGCTCCACAAGCAGGATGGTGAGCCCTTCTTCCCGGTTGACCTGCTGGACCATCTCGAAGATCTCGGTGATCAGTTTGGGCATGATCCCGATGGACGGTTCATCCAGCATGAGGAGCTTGGGCTTGGACATGAGGCCCCGGGCGATGGCCAGCATCTGCTGCTCCCCTCCGGAGAGGGTGCCGGCGGCCTGGCTCTTGCGTTGGTCCAAGACGGGAAAGATCTTGAAGATCTTCCTCAGGGTGGATTCCCGGTGCTCGGGGGATTTGCGGGTGTAGGCCCCCAGGGTCAGGTTCTGGGTGACGGTCAGGCGGGCAAAGAGGCGCCTTCCCTCGGGGACATGGGCGATGCCCAGGTCCACGACTTTGTGGGGGGGAGTCTGGTCGATCCTCTGGTTCTCGAAGTAGATGGCCCCCTCGTCCGGACGCAGGAGGCTGGAGATGCTCTTCAGGATCGTGGATTTTCCGGCGCCGTTGGCGCCTACGATGGAAACGATCTGCCCTGCCTCGACCTTGAAGGAGACCTCGTGCAGGGCCGGGACCTCGTCATAGGAAACTCTAATGCGCTCGACGCGAAGCATGGTATTTATCTCCCAGATAGGCCTTGATGACGTCTTCGTTGTGGATGACTTTTTCCGGTGTGTCCTCGGCGATCTTCCGCCCGTAGTTCAGGACCACGACCCGGTTGGAGATAGGCATGACCACTTCCATCACGTGTTCCACCAGGAGGATCGTGACCCCGGCCTGACGGATTTTCTTCACCAGTTCCACGGCTTCGGCGGTCTCGGTCTGGTTCAGCCCGGCCATAGCCTCGTCCAGCATGAGAAGGGTGGGTCGGGTGGCAAACGCCTTGGCCACTTCCAGCCTTTTCTTGTCGGAGACGGTGAGCCCGCCGGCAAGCATGCGCTTCTTGGACATGAGTCCGCAGAAATCCAGGACTTCCATGGCCTTCTTGCGGGCCGCGGAAGCGGAGCGGGTGCGGTTGAAGGCGCCGACCATGACGTTGTCCAGAACGGTCAGATCCTTGAAGACCCTGACGATTTGGAAAGTCCGGGCAATCCCGCGCCGGCAGGTCTCGTTCGAAGGAAGCCCGGTAATCTCCTCCCCCTTGAAATGCACGGCTCCCGCGCTCGGTGGATGGAAACCGGCAATACAATTGAAAAGGGTCGTCTTCCCCGCCCCGTTCGGTCCGATGAGGCCCACGATCTCCCCCTCTTCGACCCGCAGATCAATGTGGTCGTTGGCCCGCAGGCCCCCATAGTCCTTCACCACTCCTTTTACTTCGAGACAGGCCACCACCGGCTCCCCCTTTTCCGTAAGCGCTTCGCGATCCCAATGACTCCGAAAGGCTGATAAATCGAGATGA
>JAHECH010000054.1 GCA_024641835.1 Deltaproteobacteria bacterium | reverse complement strand
CTTGTGCCGTGTACCTTGTACCTTGTGCCAGCCAGCTCCAGTAAGGTTAGCGATTCCCACCACGGAAGATGAGGTTTTCTCCGAGCTTCGCGATGACACCCTGTTGGCGTCTTTTTCGTGACACATCCCGGTCCGTATCTACGGCTGAAGGGCTTGCGGTGGACGACATGCTCCCCCAGTCAGTAGCTCAGCACGGTTCTTCTCCAATCCTTCATCTGTACACCTTTGTTCCTTCCGTCATCGTCGGCAAATACCAGGACATTGAGGCATCCCTGAGGCTGGATCGCTGCCAGGCCCGGGGTATCGAATACAACCGGAGAAGTACAGGAGGCGGAACAGTCATCATGGGACCCGCGATCATTGCCCTCGGGCTTGGCATCAACGTGGACTGCCCGGGCCTCAAAACCGGGAGTGTGGGAGGAGTTTTTGAATCCGTGGGCGAGGTGCTGATCAAGGCTCTTGAGAAGCTGGGCATCCCTGCGTACTTCAGGCCCAAGAATGACCTGGAAGTGGCAGGGAAAAAGATCGCAGGCCTGTCCGCTGCATCGGAGACAGGAAAGAGCCTTCTCTTCCACACAAGCTTCCTTGTGGACTTCGATGTAGAACTGATGACCGATATCATGAACACGCCGCTGGTGAAATTGAGCGACAAAGGCTACAACTGTTTCAGCCAGCGGATGACAACGGTTCGAGCGGAACTTGGGAAAGATGTCGGTGTGACTACGGTTATGGACGCGATCCACGAATCTTTCGAGACCGTATTCGGCATTCGTTTTCAGGAAGATCAACCTGACAGTTGGGAAAAACAGACCATCGAGAGGTTCATCAGGGAAAGGTACACGAATAAGGACTGGATCTTTTTCCACAAGTATCCCCGGTCAAGGATGGGGGTGGGCCGTCTGAAAACCAGGGGCGGCCTTCTGGAAGTCTACCTGTCCCTCGCCGGGGGCTCCATCGAGAGTGTGATCATCACAGGCGACTTTTTTTCAACCAGCGAAGACATCAACCGCATTGAGAATGCCCTGAAATGGACATCCGCAAGAGAGGAGAGCATCGTGGAGAATCTCTCAAAGGTATGGCATGATGACATGATTTACGGCCTGGATGTGCCCACACTGGCAAAAGCCATCCTCACGGCCAAGGAGAATCAGGTACGCTTATAAGCGATGAAGGAGCACTGCGTTCGAGGAGCGCTGCGTTCGAGGAGCGCTTCGCGCCCTCTCTCTCTGTGCGGTGAATCAATCATGCGGCAAAAGATAGAGAGCCCTGAATACGCCAAGATGAGCCGTGCCACAGCCATCTCCCTCGGGCTTGTGGGGGGCAGGATGTACCGCGGTGCGGTGAACAGATGCGTCAATCTCCTTGTCCACTATCCTGAGGGATGCTCGGCCAATTGCGCCTATTGCGGCCTTGCGAAAAAACGTCCCGGATCATATCAGGAGAAAAGCTTCATTCACGTGGATTGGCCCATCTATTCCATGGATGAGATCATCGACGCAGTAAATCAGGCTCCCTCCTATGTGAAGCGCACATGCATTTCCATGATCACCAACGGGAAATGCCGGAGAGACACGTTTGAAATGACAAGCAGGCTGAAAGCCGAAACCTCTCTGCCCATATCCGTTCTGGTAAGTCCGACCATCATTGAGAAAAGCGACTTAAGAGCGATGAAAGATGCTGGCGCAGAGAAGGTTGGCGTGGCCATAGACCTGGCAACGCCTCCTCTGTTCGAAAGGTATCGGGGCAAGGGAGTCTCGGGGCCTCACAAATGGGAAAAGTACTGGGCAACGATCGATGATGCTCTTGAGGTTTTTGGGGTGCCCCACGTGGGTGCACATCTGATCGTAGGGATGGGCGAGACAGAAGAACAAATGGTCTCCATCACGGAAAAGCTGTGGACCATGGGCGTGGCCAACCATCTCTTTGCTTTTCTTGCAGAAGAGGGATCTCAATTAGCAGACAGGTCGCAACCCCCCTGGCCCGCCTATCTCCGAATCCAGCTTGCCCGGTACCTCATTGAAGAAGGGTTGTCCTCCCAAAGGCGGATGGGCTTTGACCACAGGGGACGCATTACCGATTTCGGCGTAGAAAGCGACCGGCTCCAACAAATCATCAGCCTTGGAACGCCCTTCATGACCACGGGATGTCTAGGGCCTGATGGGCAGGTCGCATGCAACCGTCCTTTCGGCAATTGCTTGCCCGACGACATTCAGTGGAACTATCCCTATGCTCCCAACGATCTCGAACTTTCCCTCATCCAGCAGCACATCTTCAGAATCGAATGACTAAACTACCCTCCTCAGTAAGACGAGGGGTTTGACTGCGGGCCGATCAAGCCGTCATGCCGGACTCGATCCGGCATCCAGGAATTCCAAGTATCCTATTCACTGGATTCCGGCTTCCGCTGGAATGACGTGTCGCTCCGCGACAACGGGAAACTTTCTTCGCCTAAAGGCGAGGGGTTTCCACCATCCCTGATAAGGACAGTAACCATGAAAGCACGAAAAGGCTTTTTCGTGTTTTTGCTCTTTCGTATTTTCATGATATTTTTTCAGTTTAGGCCATTCTCCATTTCTGGCTTTGACAGAGGACTCGGGGGATGGAAAAAACATTTTGACAAGCTATCTTAAGGGTATTATAAAGAAAATTTACGATTTGGGCCGTTAGCTCAGTCGGTAGAGCAGCGGACTTTTAATCCGTTGGTCGTGAGTTCGATCCTCGCACGGCCCACCACAACCGAATATGTTGGACCCTTATGAGGCGCCTGCCCCGTGAAATTCCCGAAAGGGACAGCGAAGCGTATTTCACCGGGCGAGCCTCGACGGTGACCATTCAACGCTTATTCCTTAGCGTCCCCATCGTCTAGCCCGGTCCAGGACACCGGCCTTTCACGTCGGCAACACGAGTTCAAATCTCGTTGGGGACGCCATGTCAATTACAGAAAAAGCTTCGCCCTTCCCGGTTGGGCTTTTTTTGTTCGGAATAATCGGCGGGTGGTATTCTACGGTGAGCTTGTCCTCCTGGATGGTGATGGTTTTGACAAGTTCGGATAAGAAGATCCCTCCACCGTTGTGAGCCGAGAACACAACCAAAGCCCACCCTTAAAAACCCAGCTTCTCAAAACTCACCAGGCAGCCATGCCGCCTCACCACCTCCTCATCCTCCAAAGCCCGAATCCTGTCAAAACACGTCGACACCGGAACCCTCGTAATCCTAGACATCTCAGTCAGCTTCATCCGGGCATCCTTCCTCAAACACGACAAAACCAACAAATCACTCTTCTTCATAAGCTTTCCACCTCCACACAGGGAGAAGGGTGAGAAAGCGCCGACATCAGTCATCGGGAAAATCTATGAAGTCATGCGGATTCTCAACATTCCGCCACTGCCTCAACCGATCATCCCGAAAATACCTCTTGCCATTGGGCAACGTCACAACCAGCAACCTCCTCGGGCCATTACTAACCTCAACGTTCATGAGCTTTCACCTCCGCCCGGCGGGAAAAGGGGAAAAGCGCTTTCTTTCTTTTGATGGACGACAAAGGAAGAATGTCCGATAATGGGAAAATAAGACCTGGGGGATGGACGGGATTTATGTACTGTTGCGCAGAATGCTTCACAAGCCCTACAGTGAAAGAGCATATCAACTCTGAAGGAACAGAAGACGACTGCGAACTGTGCGGGAGCACAAATGTCAAGACAGTCGACTCCTCCGAACTCTATGAACTTTTCAAGCCCATCTTCGACCTTTACCGCGAGATAGAATACGGAACAGACTATTTTGAAGACGACGACCCGATTGACCACGGCGATTCACTTACACAGCTTCTCGAAGACCACTGGTACGATATATTCTCAGACCAGGTGGACGACGACATGCACCAGGAGTTCTTCAAGTCAGTAATCAGCGGAGGGACGTACGACAAGCACAGCCCCGACGACGGACCGCCAGACCTGGGCACGCTCTACACGAGGGACGACGATGACGGGTCAGGCGAGCTTTGGTGGCGGCTTCGCACATACCTCATGCACGAGCGCCGATTCCTCATTAAAGACGAACGCATCTCATACTTCATCGCCACCATACGAGAGACACTCCTAGGCCTGGAAACAAAAGTGAGCGCGGGACAGACATATTACAGAGCCCGCCTCGACTCAGGAGAAAGAACAAAGCCATTGCCAAAAGAAGAAATGGGAGCCCGGCCGCCCGAGAAAGTGACTGAAGGAGGAAGAGCGAACCCGCCCGGCATACCAGTCCTATACCTGGCAAGCGACGAAAAAACAGCGATATCAGAAGTAAGACCCTGGAAAGGCGCAACCGTCACAGTAGGGACCTTCAAAACCACGAAAGAACTTAAGCTCGCAGACCTGACCGACAAATTCGACGACGAACTGAAAGCGGAACTGCCATTGAAAAGGATATGGAGCCTGGTGGCGGAAGACTGACACGACTAGGGAAAGGCATAAATAGGGTTGGACTATCCCCTAGGGCGACGGGAAATGGATATGGCTAAGTATGAAGGACCATTCTGGACTGTAAAGCAGAAGGGATACCATGATGACCTTTTAAAATTACTCACCGCAAAAGACACACTGGTAGTCTTGAAGCATGGCAAGCCTCCTTACAGGGTCGTTCTTGGGGTGCCTCATCAGGCTGCGGTCGGAGAGGGTCGCATATGTGAAAATACAAAACCCAGAGACTCAGATGAAAACGCGGCATCGTATGCCTTGGTCGCGTTTTCTCTCCTCAAAGAACACGAAATTCCGTGCAAAATAGTCGTAGCCGCCCACTCGACACAAGAAGACCCCAATAAAGACCTGAAAAGCGAGTACTGTCAGGAGCTCTTTGGCGAATCCACCGAGCTGATATGGGAATGTCATGGACTCAACATCAAACGTAAGCTAGATCTGGAGCTGAGTGCCGGCCCAAATGACTCTACAGATACCCTGAAATACGGCAAAAGGATTGCCTCGCCATTAAAAGGTATAACTGACATAGGAATTCAGAAACAGGCTGGACTTTCGGACGCTTTGATAATCAACAAGGATGGAAGTGAAAACCCAAATGGCTTTTTAGAAAGGCCAGGCATCGATACCGACTCTCTAGAAGAAGCAAGGAAAAGGAAGATCCCTTCTCTTCACCTTGAAGCCAAGCCCAGGTTTCGAATTCCAGACAATAAGAAAGATGAAGTGTCGCCGGATGGCTGCTTGCTCGGTTACGCAATCGCGCAAGCGATAATGCAGGACTGGCTTGACGGGGAGCTTGAGAAGGTTGAGAAGAGCTACACCGCTCAGGTCCTTAACATGACCGGCGCTTATCACAGGGAGATCGAGCGGAAGAAGGAATATCAAGGGAGGCAGCTCTTAGAGCTTTTGCAGAACGCTGATGACGAGGCCGAAAATCTGCAAGAGCCCGGCGTTTTGATAAGGTTGGAGGAGAATAGGCTGGTTGTAGCCAATCACGGTCTCCCCTTCACTGCACAGGGCATCCTGTCCTTGATGTACTCTGATAACAGCCCGAAAATAAAGCGCCAGAAGAAAATCGGTTACAAAGGATTAGGTTTCAGAGCTATCCTAAACTGGAGCGAATCCGTTCACATTAAGAGCGGCGCCTTCTCCCTGGAATTCTCCAGACCAAACGCAATCGATTTTCTAAACCAGCTAATAGTTCAGAATCCAACCCTTAAAGAGGAGATGGAAAATACAGGCTCAGGCGACCATCCCATCGCCACCCTGGCAGCCCCAATGTGGAAACCTGCCGACTCTTCATTAATGTCCGCATATGACACTTCTGTGGTCATCAATTTCTCCTCTGACGATGTCAGACAAGACATTCAGGCTCAGATAAACGAGCTGGGTCTAGAAGTCGCTCTTTTCCTTAACAACCTGAAGGAAATAAAGCTGGAAAGCCCAGAAAGAACGGAGACTGTTATAAGAAAGCCGGCGACGGCTGATGGCTTCGAAGTGATACAATTACTGGATAAAGACGGAGTCGTAAAAGACTCGAAACGATGGCGTATTTTCCCAAAATCTGGGGAGGTACCCAAAGACCTCAGAAACGAGAATGCCAAACAGTATGAATACGATTTAAGAATAGCGGTGAGCGACAAGCTGGATGACAACATAAACAGGTTGTTCTGCTATTTCAAAACCGAGGTCAACCTTCCTTTCCCAGCCATCATCCACGGTACCTTCGAACTGGACGGCAACAGGAACCATCTCACAGAGACTAAGGTAAACGAATTTCTCCTCGAACGGCTGGCTGAGCTTATGACGGAAACCGCGAAGACTATAACTCAATCGCAAACCCCCGTGACATGGGATGCGATGAAGCTCCTTGCCCGAAGAGGGGACCTTGACGACAAGCTCAAAAAGATGAACTTTTACAAGAAGCTGCTCACATCCATAAGAAAAGAAGGCCTTATACCTGTGCTCTCAAACAAGTACATGTCTGCTGAAGAGAAACCCGTTTTCTACGACATTCCGCTAGCGGAGACACTCGAAGGAGCACCTTCAGATTTCCCAGAACTGGCCTTGTACACGCCCGACAAGGAAATACAAGCGCTACTCCGTGAGCCTGAGCTTCGCATAGGCCCGTATAGCCCTGAAGAACTCGTGAAAAAGCTCAACAATCTGCCTAAAAACTTTACCTTGAATGGAAGAGCACAGCTCATTATTTTACTGGCAAACAATTACGACAAATGCCTTAAACCGCTAGAACCCGACAAGACGCCCCGGCTGTTCGTGGATGACCAAGGACAGCCCATCGCTGCGAACACCAAAGCATTTCTTCCCCCAGAGCGGGCCAGATTCCAGCTTCCGGAAACGGTCAGGCTCGTTTTCATCTCCTCAGACCTGACCATGCATCTCAGAAAGAAAGCCGGCGTCAACTCCAACGATGCCCTAGCCGAAAAGCTGACATGCTTCAACGTGCAGCCATACAGAGCTGCTGCCGTGATAGGACGGATCGTAGCTAATACCAACAGGACCATAAATAAAATACCTTCAAAAAAGAAAGAGTATCTCCAACAGATGGTCCAAGCTCTTTTCATGATATCCAGCGATGAAACAAATCCGGACTCCAAATTTCCAGAAAAAGTGAACGTGCCACTTTTCACTCGCAAAGGAGGATTACGCAACGCTCGTGAGCTGTATTTCGGAAGCGAATACTCGAACGGGAAGATAATGGATGCTCTGTATTCCGGACTTGACGACACAGCTTTCGTCACCAATAAAGATGAGCTGGGACTGGCGGCAAATACAGAGTCCGAAGCCGTTAAGTTCTTGAAATGGGTTGGCGTGGAAGAGTTCCCAAGAATGAGTGTAAAGAAGCTGGAAAAAGAATCATACGATTCAGGATATGAGGCATTCGTCCTCAAAAATCTCAAATACCCTTACCAGACAACCTGGTCCGAGACTTACCAAGATTACAACAAACTCGAAGGCGATAAGCAATACAGGTCCGTAATCACAGTGCATGACATTCCCGAACTCGAAACCATACTCTCCAAAGCCAAATTCGAGCACGTCCTCACATGGCTTCACCTTGACCCCAGAATCCAGGAAATCTTGAGAAAAGGCTGCGAGCCATCAGGATCACGTTGCGGATTATGGTTGTACAAAAAACAACAGACTAGAAACCTGAGAGAGGGAGAAATAAGCCCCTACATCCTATGGAAGCTCAGAACCACCGAATGGGTAAAGGCCAAAAGGTCACACCAACACAATGCTGCCTATCCGACAATCTCGACGGCATGTCGCCTCTTATTGAGATCCCTGAAATAGACGCCAGAGACCCGGTCGTAAGAGAGATGAAGGTAGAGCCAAGAGACCTCCGCTACGTCCTCACCAAAATAGGGGCATCAGAAGACTTCACGAACCTTCCCACAGAAACCATCTACGGCATCCTCTCCAAACTTGAAACAGCAGACCCTCAAGGCTCAAAAGCAAAAAGCATTTACACGGGGATAATAAGAAGCAAACCAAAAGAGTGGGACAGCACCCTGAAAGAAAGCGAAGCCTACAAGGCATTCCTAAAGAGAGGCAAAATCCTGGCAAAAAGCGACGGCAAAACAGCATATGTGGAACTAAGCAAAGCGTATTACGTCGATAACATCACTTTCTGCAAGGAAATAATGAACAAGTTCCCAGTAGCGGAGATACCTAGAAGATCGGGAAAGGAACGCATCAAAGACATTTTCGGGGTAAAGCCTTTAGAGGACATAGGGTTCTCGCTTGCCTCGGAACCGGAGCTGCACCCTATCAACACTCCGTTCTCCCAACACTTTGAATCATTCAAACCCTACGTGCTAGTCTTCAGGCATGGGACCTCCAAATTCCCCACAGAACTCAACAGCCTGAAAAGGTTCAAAATATTTCTCTGTAAAAGAATCGATGCGAAATACAGCTTTGACAACCAACAAGGCGAGCTTACCCTCAACCCGTACGAGCACATCCAGCCCTCTGGGGAAAACTCAGCCTACATCCTCCTGTCGAAAGACTATAAAGACATGACCGAGCTGAAAAAGGACGTAAAGTTCTGTGACACGATTGCAGAAATAATCAGCGGGGTCCTGAAAGTGGATGAAAACCGAAAGGACTACAGAGAACTGTTCCCAAAGGACCGTGAGGAAAGAAACACTATCATCCAGAGCGACCTGGACGACCCTACCTTGGAAAAGCTCAGAGAGGTCCGGCAAAGGTTCAGGGACGTCTCCGACCTTCAAAAAGACTTCTGGCAGACCATCCTCATAACCAAAGGCATCGATAAAGACATATCTGAAATGCGCTCAGATGAGACAATCCTCGCCTTACTTTCCAAGGAACTTGACGTTGATCAGGCGTTGCTGAAAGAGGTATCCGAAGGCCTAGATTACGACGACCTGTCAAACATCAAGAACATATCCCTTATAAAGAAGCTGTTCACCGCGCTGAAAATCCAGGTCAGAGACTTCAATTGTCACTCCGCCGAACAAATCGACTACAACTCACAGTTCAAAACTGAGGTCACAGGGATCAAATGCAAACTACCGAGGAAATTTCAGGCTTTCGTTTACAACGCGCTTCAAGACAAAGACATCCCATCGAAAGAGACTTTTTCCAGCCTCTTAAGCGACTATGAAATCACCTCGTTTACTGAACATTACGACATCAATGAAGAACTCGACGCAAATATGGAAAAATGCTTCGACCTCGCATTGCAGCAGGAGCCATTTAAGAAACTGAACCTCACTTACTCAGTGCTCATCAAACAGGAAGAGCTTCCCATCGAAAAGATATATCTCAATAGCAAGGAAGGTCTCATCAAAAAACTGGAAGACTCTGGCGGAGCATACAAAGATGATATTACGGTCTTCCTGGAAAATGCACAAAGCAAAAGCCTCCTATACTTCGGGGAACTCGACGAATTAGTCAAAAGGTTCTACGCCAAATACTCCAAACCGAGCCCTGGCGATACCGAAGGTCAAGCAAGCCCGATAACGAAGAAGAAGAAAACCCTCCCACTCAACGGCAAGGATGAGGAGTACGATGATAACGAGTACGAATCCATCCTCAACAACATAAAAGAAGACATGAAAACCAACCAATATGAGATATCCAGCCACGACCCCTTCAAACCACCAGAAAAGCCACCAGGAAGCCATAAGGGCGGCAAAGGAGGAGGATTCACGTGGCATAGGCAAAAATACACGACTGAAATAGGCTTCGTAGGAGAGGCGTACGTCTATGAAAAGCTAGTAGAGAAATACGGAAAGGGTAAAGTCTTCTGGGTATCTGAGAATGCCAAGAAAGCCAACGTCAACCCGCAAGGAAGCGAATCATACGGCTACGACATGCACTACATGGACGAAAACGACAAGGTCCATTACGTGGAAGTGAAATCCTCATCCTCTGACGACAACTCCTTTAATATAAGCCCGGAAGAGGTCAGATTCGCCGAACAACACTGCAAGGAATACGAAGTCATCCAGGTATTAAACGCCCTAGACAGCAAAACTAGGAACATAAGAAGCCTTGGAAACATCTTCGATTACGCAGAAGAGGAATCATTCAACAACAACAGTAGATTCACTGTAGAAAATGACGGGTACAGAATAAGGTATAAATAGGGAAATCAGGAGATACCCAGAAATGAGCAAGAATATTCAAGACGGTTTTCACAAGGAGGTGAGCCAACATTCCTCAGATTCACGTTTTCAGGAGTATCGATGACGCGGTTTCAAGGCTGAAAAGGTACAGGTACGAAAAGACTCCTACCCTGCCAAGGGACGAGCTCGTCCGCGCGACGAGCGGTAACACTTACCGCGCTTTCAGGAATAACGGTTACAGCCCTTCAAAGATCTTCAGACACTGGGCTCACAGATATTTCAACAAGATAACGGATGACATGAACAAGTCGAAAACTCAGGATGCCTATGACAAGAAACTTTTCTATTGGGTCTCAACCTTACGAAAGGAATGGTTCGAAAGGTCCGGAGGTCGCCTGGATTTCGGCAGGGCTGCCAAGCTGGTGAATTTGCTCGCAAGAGACATCGCAGAAAGCATCAACCCGGACACTCGCAAGTTCTACGTCTCCAACAGAAAGGTCAAAAAATTCCTTCACGTGCCATTCGACAGTTTTTCCCTTCGGCCTTTGAGAAAGATAATCCATCACCTGGCCGACGATAAAATCCTACCCATCCCGTCTAATGCGACCATGAAATACGTCGGGACCAAGAGGCAATACATTGCACTCCAGAAAGCTGTACGCAAGCTCTGCAAAAAGGCAAAGAAAGCTCCCATTCTGTATGAACACTGGTCTTGGGCCAGAACCCACTAAGCGAAACCAATATAATTCACAGGAGAAGCGGGACTATTGGCTGCATACTTGAGTCTTTCGACATCTGACCTTATCAAATCTCATTTGCTACAGTAGGAATCTGGCATCCAAATTTTCCATTAAGATGTCTATCTCCTTGTTGTGTTCATTCCATATCTTGGCTAGGAATTTCCCCCCGCCTCTTGCGAAATATGTGCTTATCGGTTCCCTTACTGAAGGTTCTAAATTATTCCACCTCATCTTGGTCAGAGCCAAGACCTGCTCTGCTATGAAGTCTAGGTCGATGTCTTTCAACTGCGATTCGCGATGAATCGATATGCCCCACGGGGTAGCAGTTCCAATTCGAACTCCTCCTCTTTCATAGTATCTCATTTCGCGGGTTATTCTATCACGGTATTGCGCTGGAATAACTCCTACCGTCCAAAGCACTCCGTATTGCTGCTTCTGGTTCGGTCGCAAGAATAGGCCTCTCATTGATTTATGGTCCTCGGTTCTGTATGTCTTATATCCTGTATCGTTTTGCAAGTGAACAAGGGCATATTCTCCTGTAAATCCGGCGGCCTTCATGCTTTCCTTCAAGCCCTGTATCTCTTCCTCGTGGTATGGTGATGTCTTGTGTATGATTATATTCTTTGGGACTATATCTTTGGTCTTGTTCTTAAATTTCTCGATTGATTTCGTGATTAAGCTTTGAATTAACTCCGAGGGCATGAAGAGGCTTCTATGCTTGTATAGCTCGTCGAATTCCGCTTTCTTGAATGTAACAGGGTTAACTGTCATTCCGACATGGTATCCGAATTCATCGACTACCTCGCTGAAGCCGAATATTGTTCTTTCCGGAGCGTCAAACCTAGACGCCCTGATAGGATGAAATGATATACCAAGGATCATGGTATTTGTGAACTTCGGGTCTTTTAGCCGCCAGGGGGTACCTCCGTATTTGGCATAGAGTCCAACGGCGAAGTTGTTCAAGACGCCTCCTAGAAATTCTGTCTTCAGAATGGTCTGCGGCCTGACAAACTGGCTTTTCACTTTGTCCCTTAGCAGCTTGAGCTTTAGCTCGTTTCTGAGGTTGAATTCTCTGTCATTCTGAGGTTGTAGGACTAGGATGATAGCTTCTTTCTCTTTTTTTTCTATGCAGTCTTGCAAGGCAAGCTCGTATTGCTGGTTGAGGTCGCCGTTGTATTCTTCGATTTTGTAAAAGTCCATTTCATCGTCTTGTGTTATCCTGTCCACTTGCAGGAGATCCTGAAATCCAAGCTTATAGGGCACATCATATTTATCTTTTTTCTCGAGTCCGTTTGCAAGTTTTTGCCAGAACTCCCTGAAGGGCTCTTCAAGCTTCGAGGGTCCTAAGGCTACGACGTTCACCTCTGAGAACCCCCTTGTGTCTTTGTCGAAGGGTTTGAATCTTTCCAACCCGTATCGTGCATCGTCAACCGGGTAGCTCGGGTTTTCGTAAAATTCTAGGGCGGGCTCGGGAATTTTTTTTACTTCCATGGTTCGACCTCTACTGTTTCGAAATCACCGCTGAATTGGACGAGTGCCCCTTTTGCTAACGGAAGCTCAACCACGCCCTTGGATGAAATTGTTTTTATGATTTCTTTTGTCAGATCGAATCGGTCTTCTGGTTTCTTGTTAAGCGTCCAGTATTCCTTTGAATAGATATCCAGTATGCGCAGGTTGGCCGGGCTGGCTTCAACGAATAACATGCTTGAGGGAATGCCAACGAGTGTTCTTGTTTTGTAACAGTACATTGAGACGAACGCGGAGTCCTTGGTGCAAATAGGCGAGGGTTTGCTTTCTTTATCCTTCGGAGTCACAATAGGTCCTAGCTTGTGAATTTTACAGCTCTTGAATTCGTCGCACCCGTAGTGCGTGCATTCAGGG
>JAHECH010000637.1 GCA_024641835.1 Deltaproteobacteria bacterium | reverse complement strand
GGAAGAGATCACGATTGAGGAAATGGTTGGTTTGCTGTAGAAACAGAAGGCAAGGCGGCAAGGAGAGACAAAGATCTGAGGCAGGTGGTGTATGGTTGCAGCACAGGAAAAGGAGCATCTGGTCATTTTCACGGATAGGCCGGATGATCTTCCCTGGGATATCGAGGTGGACGTGCTGGTCATCGGCACCGGCGGGTGTGGCCTCATCGCATCCCTTGCAGCGGCTCAGAAAGGGGTGCAGGTGTTCCTTGTCGAAAAAGAAAAGACCGCGGGTGGAAATACTTCACTCAGTCAGGCCATGGTCCCAGCCGCGGGGACAAGGTTTCAAAAGGAAGCCGGCATTGAGGATTCCGTGGAGCTCATGACCCAGGATATCCTGCACAAGAACAGCAATGGAAGTGACCCCGAGCTGACGCGGCATGTGGCCCAGGAATCACCGAAACTTGTGGAGTGGCTGAACGACTCTCTGGGAATACGCCTGGATCTGGTGACGGAGTTCATTTATCCAGGCCATTCTCAGTACCGCATTCACGCAAACCGGACCAAAAAGGGAGCGCACCTCGTTAACGATTTGCTCCAGGCTGCGGCACGGTACGAAAACATCGATATCGCCTACAATGCGCCGGCAAGAAGGCTGATCGCCAATCGAAAGGATGGGGCGGTGCTTGGCGCAGAGGTGGAGATCGAAGGGGTAGGGAAAAACCTGGCCCGAGCTAAGAAAGTGATTCTTGCGCTCAACGGGTTCGGTGCAAACCGCGAGATGCTGGCCAAGTACATTCCGGAGATGAAAGATGCTTACTACTTCGGCCACGAAGGAAACACAGGCGAGGGCATTCTGTGGGGAGAGGCGCTTGGCGCGGCCCTAGACTGCATGGGCGCCTATCAGGCCCACGGGTCGGTGGCTCACCCCCACGGAACCCTATTGACCTATGTGACGGTCAGCATGGGTGCTTATCACGTGAACCTGGACGGAAAGCGCTTTGTCAATGAGTACCATGGCTATTCCGAGCACGCTCTGGATGTGCTGGCCCAGAAAGAAGGTGTTGCCATCGCCGTCTTTGACGATAGGATCTACCGGACTGTCCAGGACTACGAGGACTTTCAGCAATGTATCCGCATGGGCGCGATAAGAAAGTTCGACTCCATCCGGGACCTCGCCGCTTCCTTCAGGCTGCCGGTGGAGGATACGGTGGCAACCCACGAGGCCTTCTTGAAGGCAGCCAGGGGAGAGGCGAAAGATCCGTTGGGAAGAAGGGAGTTCGGCAAACCTCTCGAACCTCCTTTGTACGGTGCGAAGGTCACGGGGGCCTTGTTTCACACTCAGGGCGGCCTGAAGGTCAACAAGCGAGCCCAGATTATACGGAAAGACGGCACGCCTATACCGAACCTTTTCGCCGGCGGGGGAACGGCAGCCGGGTTTTCAGGCAAGGCAGGTCCTGCGGGGTATCTGTCGGCAAACGGACTCCTGGCCGCGCTGGTCCTGGGAAAAATCGCTGGAGAAGCAGCCGGAGAGGCATGCGGACAAGGTTCTTGAAAAACTCTTGATCTGTTTTGGCAAGAAGGAGGAACGCCATGTCTGATTATCTTGAGCAACTGACGACCTTTATTTGCAGGTGCAAATTTGAAGATCTTCCGAACGCGGTTGTTGAAAGAGCCCGCGAGGTTGTTGCGGATAGCTTGGCTGTCATCGCTGCGGGGGCCCAGGAGGAAGAAGTTAAGAACATGACGGCCCGAATGGTGCCTCGTGAGGGCAGGGAGGTGGCCACCATCATAGGGACCACGCGGTGCACAGAACCGGCCAAAGCTGCACTCATCAACGGAACGGCAGGGACGTTTCTTGAGCTTGATGAGGGCAATCAGTTCGGGCGAGGACATCCCGGCATTCATGTGATTCCGGCGGCCCTGGCTGTGTCAGAAGAAAATAGTCTCTCCGGCCGGAATTTTCTGACGGCTTTGGTGCTGGGCTACGAAATCGGTACCCGCGTTGGCATTGCGTGCAAACTTCGTATGTCCATGCACCCTCATGGGACATGGGGCACTGTGGGGGCAGCAGTGGCAGTGGGTAAACTGATGGGCTATGACAAGGCAAGGATGAGGGAGATCATCAATGTGAGTTCGTCTCTGGGCCTTGCAACAAGCCGTAAGACTATGCTGGAAGGGGGAACAGTCCGCAATGTCTATGCCGGCGTGAGCAATTACATGGGGATCCTGGCCCACGATCTCGTGCAGTCCGGATTTACCGGCGAGGCGGATGGTCTGAGAACTGTTTTTGGTAGCGTCGTCTCCGACATCTTTAGCACAGAAACAATGGTGGAGGATCTTGGCACAAGGTACGAGATTGCGCGCAATTACTTCAAGCGACACGCATGCTGTCGTTACAACCACGGAACGCTTGATGCCCTGGGAGAGATCGTGGCCAAGAGGGCCCTCAAACCGGAAGAGATTATCAGAGTGGATGTTGAGACCTATTCTCTTGCAGCCCAGCTTTGCGACCAGAAGCCGCAGAACATGCTTGCAGGAAAGTTTTCCATACCCTTTGCCGTAGCTACGGCTATTGTGCATGGGTCCACAGGGGTGGAGAGTTTCAGGCCCAAGGTTGTACATGATGCCACAGTCAAAGATCTGGCCCATCGCGTGTTTGTAACTGAAGATCCAAAGCTGACCGCCATGATGCCGAAATTTCGGCCGTCAAGAGTGAAGGTCAAACTCAGGGACGGATCGGCCCTGGAAGCCGAAGCGCTCACGAACAAGGGTGACACGGAAGACCCTTACAGTGGAGAGGAACTCCGGGCGAAGTATTTTGATCTGGCCGAACTGGTCTGGAAATGCGAGGTTGCTGAAGCCATCCATGCCGACGCGATGAAGTTGGAAACCCTGGCCGACATAAGGGTCCTGACTGGAAAATTACGCAAGCTGGATTGATTTTGCTCCATGCAAATCAGGGTTCATAACGTTATAAATCCTCCGGCCATGCAGAAGGGATTGTCTAATAAGAAAAGAGGCAGTTCAAAATGTCGGGTTGTGATTTGATTGTCAAAGACCCAAGGAAGGGATTAAGTCTGCCCGGCAGGGGAAAAGGCGCTATCAGGCAACTGGCCGAATATGCCGTGACGACACGAATCAGCGGCTTGCCTTCAGAAGTGATCACACATGCCCGGATCATCCTTCTCGACACGATAGGAGTCATTTTCGGCGGTTCCATTGAGCCTCAGGCCACATCTATGGCACACCGGCTGGGGCGAGAAAACGGCGGACCGAGTACGCTCGTAGGGCATCGACTTCAGGCCAGCCCTTTGAATGCCGCGCTGGTGAACGGTACCGCCGCCACATGGCTGGATTTCGATTCAGGGCACAGGCCACCCCCCGGGAAGCCTCTGTTGCCGGCTGCCCA
>JAHECH010000636.1 GCA_024641835.1 Deltaproteobacteria bacterium | reverse complement strand
GGTTGCTCTCCACCTCGCCTCACGACGACGCAGTTTCCTTCGGCTACCAGGATCGGGCATTTCCTGGATAAAGACTTTCACTTTACCGATCGCGCCTGCTTCCAGGCGCACTCATTCCGGCAAAAGCCGGAATCCAGACTCCTTTTGCCTTAGTCCGGGATGCCATTTCGCAGACACTGACTTGCGGCCTAGCCGTACCTCCCTTTTCCGCCACAATCTCCCCTCTTCCTCGATCGGAGAGGCTTACTCGCTTCGGCGGCGACAGAGGCGACCAGGGTTTTAGAACAGAACATTTTTGTTTTAAGAACCCTTAAAGATCTGCGCTAATCTGCGTAATCTGCGGATACAATTTGTTTTGATCTTTCGGTTTTGGTTGTTGCAACGCTGCGCTAGGTCCTCCGCGTCTGTGGTGAAAACCTTTTTTCACTTGATTTGCCCCCTGCTTCTCCTTAATATACGCAGGAATCATTTCCTGATCGAAAGCACCTCATCCAACTTATCAGCCTAACCCAGTAGCCAACCGAAAACCAACCTTCAACGCAATTCATCCATATTCAAAGCATATTGATGCGTGTTCGTTTTCAGACCAATACGATGCTACTGCGCACTTCGGATGCAGCAGTCAATCCCGCCGGCAAGCAAGCTTTCTCCGATCTTGCTCCTGCTCCGCAGCGCGTTGGGCGTGCGATGCTCTCCAGAGCAGCATGCTTTAGCCCTGCTACCGTCAATAGTCCAACGGCGTTCACAACCTGAAAGGAGTTTGTGATGCGGCAAAGAGAACAGAGCGGACAACTGAGCGTTCAGGCTATCGCCGGGACACACGTGGTGCTCCTCGGCATGAATCTGCCCAAGCAAGCGTGTCCTGGCCTCCTGGGCTTCGCCATCCGTCGTCATGACCACACAGAGGGCGAGGTTTACTGGCTGAGTGGATACAAGACCTTCGAGAGCGTGGAACCACACCCTGCCGAGGGTGTGTCGTACTCTACGCGCAGGCACCCGATTCAGGGGTTCAGCTGGTCGGATTTCTCCGCCAAGCCGGCCTATGACTACACCTATGAGATCGTGGCGCTCCGCGGAGCCCCCTCCCATCCCGACGAGGCTGAGAAGGTCGAGGTGAACGTGAGGACGGAGACGGAGAGCGTGCAGGGAGGCGTGCACCACGTGTACTTCAACCGCGGCGCGGCCGCGTCGCAGGAATACACCCGACGCTTCGGCGACAAGAGGCCGGAGGATGTGGGGCCTGCGGCTTTCGAGTGGCTCTCCCGTGGAGTGGCCGAGGCGATCCAAGGATTCATCGCGCGCGCCACGGGCCCCGGCTGGGGGCTGCGAGTATGCGCCTACGAGTTCACCGACGACCACGTCCTCGCCGGCCTGAAAGAGGCGTCTTCGAAGCGCAAGGTGGATGTGCGCATTCTCTACCACGCGCGGAATGACGCGCAGAAAAAGGCGAATGAAAAGAAGATCAAGGAATTCGGCCTGGACGAAATCTGCAAGAAGCGAAACGCCAAGGGGCTTTCCCTGTCCCACAACAAAGTGATGGTCTTGACCAAGGGCGGTGCAGCGCAGGCCGTGCTGACAGGGTCTACCAATTTCAGCGAGGGAGGTATCTACGGTCACAGCAATGTGGTGCACATCTGCGAGAACAGTGACATTGCCGGCGAGTACCTCTGGCTGTGGAACGAGCTCGAGAAGAACGAGGACAAGAAGGTGGATGCGCCGGTGCTTGAAGGCCGGACGCCCCTCCCGGCGGACCTGAAGACGCCGGGCACGACCCCGCTCTTCAGCCCGCGCCCCGACCTTGGAGCGCTCGAATGGTATGCCCAGCGGGCCAAGGAAGCGACCGATGCCCTGTTCATGACCTTCGCCTTCGGTATGCATGACCTTTTCCAGGATGCGTACCGCAACGGCAAGGCACCGCTCCGCTACGCTCTGATGGAACAGATGAGTGGCCCCACCAAGACCGCGGCCCAGCGCAAGGCGAACGAAGCGAAGATCATCGCGCTGCGCAAGATGGAGCCGAACAAGTTCGCCATCGGCGCTATGCTGCCTCAAGGAGCGTTTGATCACTGGCTGGCCGAACGCCTGTCGGGGTTAAACGTGCACGTCCGTTACTTGCACACCAAGTACATGCTGGTTGACCCGCTCAGCAAGAACCCGTTGGTGGTGAGCGGCTCGGCCAACTTCAGCAAGGCGTCGACCGAGGACAACGACGAGAACATGTTGATCATCCGGGGCGACACGCGGGTGGCGGATATCTACCTCGGCGAGTTCATGCGGCTATACCGGCACTTTGCATTCCGCGACTGGCTGTCGCAGCAGTCTCACCCGGCGGAAGCTGAGGTCTCCCACTTGGACGAGAAGGACACGTGGTGGAAAGGGTATTTCGGCACCTCCTTCGCATCGCGCCAGCGCGAGTATTTCGCCGGCTAGCGGTATCACCCATGAGCCCGGTTCAATCCGTTACTTCTCTATCCGGCTTGCACCGGCGAATCGCCCAAGTGCACTGTAGACTACCGGATGCTTGCGTTGCTTGCACTTCGGCCACTGAGCGCGTAGCGTTAGATGTGATGATAGTGTCATCATAACAGATATAAATATGGAAGAGGAATGCTCGATGGCCGCGCACCTCTCACCAACTCCGTTCGGCGAATGGGAAGATCAGATGAAAGAAGCCATTAAAAAGCAAGATGTTAGCAATGAGTTCTATACCCCCGAGAAGTGTTACATTACTGAATTATCCAACACCCCTGACGACCCAAATGTGTCAATCGCTCGGGCGCGAGTGGAGCCCGGAGTAACAACCCGCTGGCATCGGCTCATAGGAACCATCGAGCGCTACTACATCGTCACTGGCAGAGGTCGCGTGGAGGTTGGGAAACTGGCGCCACAGGAAGTAGATTCCGGTGACGTTGTGCTCATCCCTCCGATGGGTTGCCAACGGATCACCAACATCGGCTCAGAGGATTTGATTTTCCTAGCTATATGCACACCGCGGTTTTCGAATGATGTTTATGAAGATATTGAGGACAACCTATCTCAGAACGCTCCCACTTGATGCCATGACGTTATGTTGCTACAGTGTCTCATGGTCAAAAAGAGGAGACATCATGGCGACACGGACCAAGCGGGCTGCGGTCTATCTTGACCCCGATCTCCATAAAGCGTTGCGGCTTAAGGCGGTTGAAACCAATCAATCCATGTCTGAGCTTGTAAACGAGGCCGTCAGAGAGGCTCTTGCAGAGGATGCTGAGGATTTGGCAGCATTTGATCAAAGAGCGGAGGAGCCTCTGATTCGCTATGAGGAAATGGTCATGAGGCTCAGAAAAGATGGCCGCATATAGCCTTTTTTTCAAAAAGTCGGTCCAGAAGGACGAACTTACTGTCACGATAGTGAAGG
>JAHECH010000635.1 GCA_024641835.1 Deltaproteobacteria bacterium | reverse complement strand
AGGGGCAAGACTAAAGCGGCCCGCTGGACTGCTGTCAGGCGGAGAACAGCAAATGCTCGCTATAGGAAGAGCCCTGATGTCAAGGCCTCGGATGCTTCTGCTCGATGAACCTTCACTTGGCTTAGCGCCTCTTTTAGTTGCTGCCGTAATGGATGCTCTATCGAAACTTCGATCTACACTGGCACTCACTATCTTTTTCTCGGAGCAAAACGCGGTAGCAGCTCTTCGGATTGCGGACCGAGGATACGTCATGGGAGCTGGGAGGATAATCCTCAGTGGGACTAAGAAGGAGTTCGAGACCACTGATGCTATAAAAAAAGCGTACTTTGGCCACTAGTTACGATGGAAATGTTGGCAGTCGTACTATGAGAATTGGTCGAGCAATTATTAAGGATGAAAAAGAGATTACCTCAAATATATGGCAACCACATGTTTTCTTAAAAATCATTTTAACTAACAAATTAGCAGGGTAAGGAGGGTGTTGACATGAGACAGAGACGGGATTGGCATGACATGGTGTCAAAGGCTAAGTATGCTATTTTGCTTGAGGAAAATGTTTGGGCGCCCATGCGAGATGGGGCAAAACTTGCTGTGGATGTTTATCGACCCGATGCCAAAGGAAAGTTTCCAGCACTGCTTTCGTTTTCGTGGTACGGGAAGGAATCCCAAAAGCTTCCTACTGATCCAATCTATCAGCCCTCAGACTATCTGCGAGGGACCGGGGGCCACGAATGCGGAGAGCAAAGCTATTTCGTACCACGAGGTTACGTTCAAGTCATCCCCGACATAAGAGGTGTAGGTAATTCTGAAGGTGAGTTCACTGTACATTGGGGCAAGGACGGGTATGACTTGGTCGAATGGATTGCTACTCAACCATGGTGTGATGGAAACGTTGGAATGATAGGCATGTCTGCCTTTGCTATCGCTCAGTTTCTGGTAGCAGGAGAAAAACCCCCGCACCTTAAAGCGATATTTCCATTCGAAGGCCTAACTGATTGGTACAGGCAGAATTATTATCAAGGGGGCATCTTTAACTATTATTTTCCTCTTCACTTGGGTGGCCTAATGCCGATTCGGAAAAGACCAGAAGCTTGGAGCCCGAAAGAACTCCCCGAAAAGGAACTCAAGGAAATGATCGAGACACTTCAAAAAAACCCCGATATCATGTGTACTCCCTACCTGTATATGATTACGACATGCCCACAATCAAACCCGACCGAATTCGATTTGATGATGCACCCGTTCGATGGAAAATACTATAGCCAGATATCTGGCTACACCAGGTACAAGGATATAGACGTTCCGGCGTATTTGGGGACGCGGTGGAATGCGTGGGTGCTTCATCAGCCTGGAGCATTTGATGCTTATGAAAAATTGGCTGGGCCTATCAAAAACAGAAAACTGCTGGCTGTCCCGTCGGATAATTACGGAGGAATGGACAGACCATTTCATGAAATCCAAGATGTGATCTTGCGATGGTATGATCACTGGCTAAAAGGCATAGACACCGGCTTGATGGAGGAGCCGCAAATTACACTTTTTATTCAAGGCGCAAATAAGTGGCGATATGAAAAAGAGTGGCCCTTAGAGGCGACCCAGTGGACTAAGTATTATCTTAGAGATAATTGCAAATTGTCACTTGACGCTGCATCTACTAATGAAAATCCTCAGACCTTCACAAGCGATCCATGGGCAAATCCAACCCAAGGTTTCAGGCGAGCTGATGCATTAGCTAAGGCCGATCCAGTTCCAAAGGCGATATACGAGACAGAGCCTCTCCGCGATAACATGGAGGTAACGGGGCCAATCGCCTTGTATTGGCATGCGTCAATTCAGAGTAATGGCATAAAAGCCAGAACAGTCCTATCGAACGAACTCCAGATCTTAGAGCCCGTTACGAACGATACTGATTGGTACTTAAAGCTTTTTGACGTGGACGTTGACGGTTCTGACAGATGTGTAGCTGAGGGTTGGCTCAAGGCTTCTCATTACGAACTTGATGAGGAGAAGTCAAAGCCGTATGCACCTTATCATCCTCACACAAGAAATCTTCCGATCGAGCCGGGGACGATTATTCTCTACGCGAGCAGTATGAACATGACCTCAAATGTGTTTCTCATGGGGCACAAAATACGGCTTGAGGTTTCCGGCCAGGATCAAATTCAGGCACTCTGGTACCATCTTCCACACATGGCCGCAGTTAAGCATATGATTTTCAGCACCGCGGAGAGACCGTCATACATACTTTTACCAATTATTCCAAAAGGCTACGACGGAGCTGGCGTACCAGAATTCCCACCAGTCGGGCCATTCAGGATCGCAAAATACCGGAGAGCTTGCTGAAAACGCGTGGAGCAAAGAAAATCTAATAGTATTTAACGAACAGAGCAAGAAGTATTAAGTGGGATTCTTTTTCAGGTGAATTGCGCGGTAGCAACTTATGTGTCTGAAAGAAGCACACGTGGTATTACGGTACTTCTTTCGGATTATCCAGAATCAATTTGCTTTCGTTTATTCGGAAGTAGATAGAAGTTAACTCGCTCATAACAATGAGATCGTTCTTAAGGAGAATGCGGTTGGTGCCGCTTTAGAACGCGGTATGGTTTATACGGAATCCGTGTTGTGGTGCCACTGCAAAGCATGGTCTTGGCAAGTTCAGAACATTGATCTGATTTTTTGTGGCTCCTGGAGCGTCGAAAACAACCGAAGCTTGCGTAGGTGGAATTGGACTTATAGAAAGAAGTTCTGTCGGGACAAATCAACAGTCACACTTTTTTATGGAGACGGGAAATGGTCGATATGTCGATAGAAATTGCTGGAGTAAGATTTGAAAATCCGTTGTTTGCTGCATCAGGTTCAGCTACGAATTGCGGGGAAAAAATACGCCGCATAGCCTTAGAAGGAAAACCAGGAGGTATTGTTACGAAGTCCGTTTCCGTTGACGTCGGCATGAAATGGGGACGGGGAGCAAAGCAGCCGACTCCTCTGTGCTGGCCTTGGAGTCATGAGAAAAAGTATCTTGGCATGGTTGTTGTTTGTGCCAAGGGAGAGCTGCTTACGTGTGAAAACTGGTTTGATACTGAGATGCCGAAAGCAATGGAGGGGGGAGTTCCGATAATCGCTAGTGTGAGTGGGGCTCCGAGTATTGTGGAGTGGCCATACCTCGCCAGTAACTTTGAGCGATTAGGGGCATCGATGATTGAATTGAACTTTGGAACACCTCACGCTAGAGCGTGGGGCCACGGTGCAGTCTTGCTCTATTCAGGTGTTGCTGAAGACATTGTTCGCACCCTGAAGAAGACAATAAAAATCCCTCTTATGGCAAAACTTCCCTACCTGTCACTTGGAGACTGTGTTAAATACGGAAGATGTCTCAGGGACGCTGGAGTGGATGCCTTTAAG
>JAHECH010000053.1 GCA_024641835.1 Deltaproteobacteria bacterium | reverse complement strand
CCTGCCGTATCGGCCCGAGGCATGGTCCTCCAGCACGTACCAGAGATCGCTCCGGTAGTGGTGCCGGTGGATCTCCACGTGACTCCGCAGGCGGGGTCTCAACCCCGCCACACGGTACCAGGAAGGACTGAACAAGGAAGTGCTCATGGCAAAAACCTGTCAAATAGCCGCAGACACACACAGACAAACCCTGGCTCACTCACTGCCCACTCGCCCCCATCGAAGCTCGTTCGAGACACAGAGAACTCGGAGAAATTCTTAAGCGAGTTTGATTCCCTGTCCACCACGTCTGTGTGTGTCTGTGGCTAATATAGAGGTTTTCAATCTCGTGAGCTCTGAGCCTCCAGCGAAGCCCACCGGAGGCGGGCGAGCGCGTGGTGAATATCTCTTACGGCCAGTAGCGCCATAGCTGCAAACGCAGCCAGTCGATCGCCTGATGAGTCCAGACCCAGATCAGCTTGCGGCGATCAACGGTGATCTTGCCGATCCCTTCCATGCCCGGCCTGAGCCGCTCCGAAGGCTTTTCGACGTGCCCCTCCACCCGGAAGTAGTTCTTCCCTTCTTTTGACGTCGATACGGGCGTGATTTTGTCTACGACGAAAGGGATCTCTTCACCCGGCATGGAAGGCAGGATGAGTTCGCTTTGCTGTCCCACCTTCATCTCCATGATATCCCGCTCATCCACCTGGGCGATCACCCTATATTCATGGAGGGGCGCAACCTCGTACAACACCTGGCCTCGTTCCACGGGTGCGCCCAGGGACTGGCTCAGATCTCCGCTCATAACCAGGCCGTCAAATGGAGCCGTGACTCTTGTGCGTGACAGTTGTTCATCCAGGAGTGCGATCTGGGCCTCTGCCTCATCCATCTTCGCTTTCATGATGCGGGTCTGGGCCCGGTCATGTTTGGCCATGGCCTCGTCATACTGCCTGCTGAGTTGCTCTTTTTCCGTCGCCCACTTGAGGCGTTCCAGTTTGAGATCCCTGTCATCCAGGAGGCAGAGGAGTCCACCCTCCTTGACTACGTCACCCGGTCTCGCCAGCGCCTCCTTGATGAATCCATTGTAGGG
Organism: Deltaproteobacteria bacterium; assembly: GCA_024641835.1. GTDB lineage: Bacteria > Desulfobacterota > DSM-4660 > Desulfatiglandales > HGW-15 > JAHECH01. Next base: position 11,706 of record JAHECH010000053.1, on the reverse strand, counting down.
AGCGGCCACGACACGTTGAACAGCCCCTTCAATCGATGTGTCCGCCGTCACGCGGTAATCCACTTTGAACAGAGCAAAGAAAATGACCAGGGCGACTACACCGATGACCACCATTTTTCGAACCAGGTGCCCCGGCCCGATGAGCCTTTCTATCTGAAGAACAAATGCGTCCGCTGATTTCCGGATGAGCAGGCGATCTTCGCCCCGCTTTGTCTCCAGGATGGGTCCCACAAGAGCTGCCGCTGTTTCGCAGGCCTCCACGGTCGGCTTGTCAAAGGGCTTATCCCCGGGTCGCTCAAGCGTCATCCCGCCGATGATCTTGCCCTTGTGCTCCAGGGGAATGGTCAGGATCGCTCCTGCGCCATGCTCTTTGGAGAGCTCCTCATGGTTTCGTGTGACGAGCGGTGTGGCTTCGACGGGCTGCGGGTAGGCCACCACGGCGTGCTGGTCAATCGCTTCATCCATGGCAGAGCCGATGGCTCGCATCAGGTTGGTCTGCTTCCCGAACTCAGCACTGTGAGAAAGGGCTCTTACCCTCGCATGCTTGCTTTTCATGAACCCGAGGCTTACCCTGTCACATTGAAGAGCTGTGGCGAGCCTTGTGACCAAAGCCATGGCAGAAGCCTGGAAACCCTGGTGTTCTACGGCGCTCGCCACCAGATCGAGGACCTTCTGGAGGCGCTCGTTCATCTCTCCGGATTTCGCGGCCTCGGTCCGCCGGATGAGAACTTCGAGCCATGCTGCACCCCAGTGAAGCTGTCTCAGGATAGCCTGGACCTCGTCCCTGGGGTACTGTTCCACTTCAAGGACCACGACGCCGTGAAGCTTGCCCGCCACCTCGATGGGATAGGCGACGTGATAACTCTGGGGAAAGGTGTTTTCTTCGGTTGGGGAGGAGTCGCCCTCAAGAAGAAGGCCGCGGCGCTCCTTCAAGGCGCGCTCCGCAGCCCCGGTGAGGTGATTCATGTTGATCCTGGCATCAGGCCAGACCGCCACGGGAGTGAAGGGGCCCCTGTCTGCCGGCCCTAGGAGGACCATGGCGCACCGTACTCCCCTGAGCATCACGCACTGAAGTGGGAGCCAACTCTGGCAGAACGCCTTGGGTGTGGTCGCCTCGGCGAACCGGCGCCACATTTCCCGATCCGGCTCAGATCCTCGTGGGCCATCTAATGCCTGGCGATCGTCTTCCAAAACACTTTCCCTCTCTCTCCCCTCACAGCCCCATAACCGCTAACTTAAAGCATAGCGGGGGAAGGATGCAAGGCCGATGATGCCTTTTCTGGATGTGACTGGCGGGAGGGCGCTGTCTTTTCACAGTTTATCTATGGGGGAAACCCCTGGCCCCGAGGGAAGCCGAGGGGAACAGCGGGAGGGGGCAGAACTCCCCCGTAGATAAGCCGTTGAAAAGACCTACCCGCCTCAGGCGGGCCAGCCCGGGAGACTTGGAACGCAAGAAAAGGTATCATCGGCCGGTTAAGTCAGCGCTTCTGCCCCTCAGCCCTCTGCGTGCCCTGGAATAGACCCTGATGTAGTGATCCCTCCACAATTTGCGAAGATCTGTTCAGGCCGCCACAGAGGATGGCCTCCTGCCTTGGGCAGGGTTGAAGCCCCGTGCGGAAGCACGGGGTTCTTCACTGAACCGAGGAAGCTTCCGGACGCGTCGGTGCTCCTACATCGAGCTTTCCATAGCGGGTTTCATAGTCCTGCAAAACCTGGTTGAGAAGGACGGCAAGCCGTTTTGCCGCAAAAGGGCTCATCACGATCCGATCCATAAGCTGGATCTTGATATCCTTCTGCCCTGCATGCCATGCCTGATTCATCCCGAAAAGAAGCACGATCTCTTCCCTGGTGCCGGCGACATTCGCGACATTGGCATACATGCTTCGCATATTTGTGTCATCCCACACGATTCTTGTCTGGCCAACTGCTGGCTGAGCCGCCTGAGCCTGTGGTGCTGCTCCACGCGCTTTGGTCGGTTGATCTGCCATAGTTCCTCCTTGAAATGAGTTACTACACGGTTTCATAAATACGGTTACGTATGGGGTATTGCTGATATCTCAGGGGTCATGGGGGTCTCTTTCAAAATAGAGAAACGAAGAAATCGCTGCCCAGTGATCAACTTTAGGTCATGGTTGAGGCCCCACCGGGGGTGGGACAGGCGGGCGGAGGGCTTCCCGGGAATAGCCACGTAAGGCCGAGCATGGAAACGACTGATGCGGCCGCGCCGCCCGCCTTCGCTGCCCTCACCTTGCGGAGTCTTTCCCGATCTCTCTTCGTTTCCTCATTTTGAAAGAGACCCCCATGGCCCCATCACAGACCCCATGTGTTAAGATACGTAACCGAATTTATGAACCGATGTACTTAGGCGTAAGAAAAAAGTAAGGGAAAGGAGATTGAGGGATGGGAAAGAGGATCTTCAACTTTAATCCTGGACCTGCTGCACTCCCCTTGCCTGTGCTGGAACAGGTCAGAGAAGAGTTTCTCGATTACAAGGGCACTGGCATGTCAATCACAGAAATCAGCCACCGATCCAAACAGTTCGAGGAATGTCTCAACCAGGCAGTCGAGAGAACCAAGCGGCTTCTCAAGATCGGGGATGATTTTCATGTGTTTTTCGTACAGGGAGGTGCAACCCTTCAATTCTGCATGGTTCCCATGAATCTTGCGATCCAGGGAAAACCTGTGGACTATATTAATACCGGTACATGGTCGACCAACGCCATCAAGGAGGCAAAGCTCCTTGGAAAGGACGTGCGCGTGATTGCCTCCTCGGAGGACAAAAACTTCTCTTACATCCCGAAAGGTTTCCAGGTGGACAAAGACGCAGCATATCTTCACTTCACCTCCAACAACACCATCAAGGGTACCCAGTGGGCGGAATTCCCCAAGACTGGCGACGTCCCTCTGGTGGGCGACATGTCATCCGATTTCTTGAGCCGCCCGTTTGAAGTGAAACCCTTTGGCCTCATCTATGCCGGCGCTCAAAAGAACATCGGGCCCTCCGGTTCGGCCATGGTGATCATTCGCAAGGATATGCTGGAAAGAGGTTCTCCGAATCTTCCGACCATGTTGAGATACACCACGTTCACCGCCAACAACTCCCTGTACAACACACCGGCTTGCTTTGTGATCTACGTTGTCAGCCTGGTTCTGAAATGGTTGGAGGAAACCATCGGTGGCCTGGAGAAGATGGAGCGGATCAACAAAGAGAAAGGGAAGATGCTGTATGACTTTATGGACCGGTCCAATTTCTATCGGGGCACTGCTGCCAAGGACAGTCGCTCCCTGATGAACCTGACCTTCAGGCTTCCCTCAGAGGAACTGGAGAATAAATTCGTGTCTGAAGCATCCAAAGCAGGGCTTGGAGGACTCAAAGGGCATCGATCCGTAGGCGGTTGCAGAGCATCTCTCTACAATGCTGTAGGCATCGATGCGGTAAAAGCTCTGGTGGAATTCATGGCGGATTATCAAAAGAGAAATGGGTGACTTTGAAAAAGACCAAAATTGTCAAAGCCCTCTCCTCAGAGGGGGTCGGCTCAGAGCTCACAGTGACGGGGTGGGTCAGGACGAAAAGGGAGTCCAAGGGCGGATTTTCTTTTATTGAGATCAATGACGGCTCCTGCCTGACCAATCTCCAAGTGATAGCGAGCGATCACCTCACCAATTACCAGGATGAGGTATCCAAGATCCAGACAGGATGCTCCATTAAAGTAGAGGGGACACTGGTTGCTTCACCCGCGAAAGGCCAGAGAGTGGAGCTCAAGGCAGAACAGATCGAAGTCCTGGGCTGGGCGGACCAGGATGTCTACCCCCTCCAGAAGAAGCGGCATTCCTTTGAGTTTCTCCGCACCATCGCGCATCTCAGACCCAGGACCAACACCTTTGGCGCGGTGGCCAGAGTGAGAAACGCTTTGAGCATGGCCATCCATGCCTTCTTCCAGGAAAGGGGCTTCGTCTATATTCATACGCCCATCATTACTGGCAGTGACTGTGAAGGGGCAGGAGCCATGTTCAAGGTGACCACCTTTGATCTCGCCAATGTCCCCCTGGCTGATGGCCGCCCTGATTCGAGCCGGGATTTCTTCGGAGGCCCCGCCTACCTGACCGTGAGCGGCCAGCTTGAAGCGGAAGTCTATGCGCTTTCCCTGGGTGACGTGTACACCTTTGGCCCTACTTTCAGGGCCGAGAATTCAAACACGCCTCGACACCTCGCTGAGTTCTGGATGGTGGAGCCGGAGATGGCCTTCTGCGATCTGGACGGCAATGTCGAGATTGCCGTGGCATTCTTAAAGTCCGTCTTTACCTATGTTTTGGAACACTGCCAGGAGGACATGGGCTTCTTCAATCGGTTCATCGATCCCGGCATCATCGAGACCCTGGAAAAGCTGGCCTCTCAAGACTTCCAGAAGCTCACCTATACCGATGCCGTTGAGATACTCTCGAAAGATGCAGGGACCTTCGAATTTCCCATAGATTGGGGAAGCGATATTCAGGCAGAGCACGAAAGATATCTGTGTGAAAAAATCTTCCAGAAACCCGTTGTGCTCACAGACTATCCCAAAAAGATCAAACCTTTTTACATGAAAGTGAACGAGGATGGCAGAACCGTACGTGCCATGGATGTCCTTGTTCCTAGGATTGGTGAGATTATTGGCGGCAGCCAGCGCGAGGATGACTACCATACGCTCTTGGAGAGGATGAAAGAGACAGGGATTGATCCTAGGGTTTACTGGTGGTATTTGGAGTTAAGGAAATTTGGGACAACGCCCCATTCCGGCTTCGGGCTCGGTTTTGAGCGCCTTGTCCAGTTTGTGACCGGCATGGCAAACATTCGGGATGTAATTCCTTTTCCTAGGACACCGGGAAACGCGAGCTTTTAAGCCTCGGAAGCAGCCAAGCCGATGAGGCAGTGGCCCCTGAACTTCCCTTGGTCATCCCGGGTAATGTGGCTGATCGTGGTATTCATATATTCCGCCTTGGGCAAGGAGTCTTTTGTGTAATATTTCATTTTCATCATGTCACCCACTTTCAGCCTTGTTAACAGGTCGGAATTTTGCTTCACCAGAACGAACGCGGAGGCTGGATCTGAGTTCCAAAGTCTGAACTGATGGGTGCACTCAAGCCCTTCTATTGAAAGCTCCACGCAGTGATACCTCTCGCACCACCGGTTAGACCTGCAGTTTCTCTCCGTCAGGCTCCTCTTTTCTACGGCTTGCGCCATGGGTTCCCTCCGACTGCTTTTTCAAAAGCCCCTTTTCATGTCTTCCGCACACAGAAGAAACCAAAAACTTCTACTATTTTATCAGCAATACTCGTGCCAGCCCCATGTGGGCATCCCTCGAGCACACCTGCTTCAATGCTCACACGCCGAATTAGGCATCGGCTCTCGGTTTGCAGCTCACCTTATCGGAGGTACCGATATCCCCTGGGATGCTCCATCGAGGCTGTTACAGCGTTTCTGCCCACTTTTGTGGTTGAGCCTGTTTAGAATTTTATACATCTATCTGCTCCTATTTTATGTCGAAAATGATATAACCATTTAAAATGACTATTATTTCTTGACTTCCAGGACATTGAAGGCTATTTTGCCTCCTGGAGAGAGAATAGCTATGATGGTGTAAGAAAAGGATCACGGAATTTTCTCAAAAGACATCCTGAAAGGAGGTTTTTCATGGACAAGATACTCAGGATTGACATGGGAGCCGAAGGTGGCCCCAAAATAAAGGTAACGCCTGTCGGCGAATATGCAGGTTTGGGTGGCAGAGCCCTCACATCCGCTATTGTGTCCAAGGAGGTGCCTCCCCTCTGCCACCCCCTTGGCACCAATAATAAGCTGGTGATTGCGCCGGGACTTCTCAGCGGAACCACTGCGGCCATGTCAGGTCGGCTCTCCGTCGGCTGCAAGAGCCCCCTTACAGGCGGCATAAAGGAGGCTAACGCAGGAGGGCAGCCTTCTCAGATGCTAGCCAGGCTCGGATATGCGGCCATCGTGCTGGAAGGTAAACCAAAAGACAATACGTTGTATAAAGTGCTCATCAACAAGGACGGAGTGAAAATCATCCCTGATAATAGCCTAAGGATGCTCGGCAACTATGACCTTGTGGAAAAGCTCAAGGGGGAGAGTGGGGACAAGGTGAGCATTATGTCCATAGGACCAGCAGGCGAAATGAAGATGGCTGCCGCTTCTGTCGCCTGCACGGACATGGAGATGAGGCCTACGAGGCATGCAGGTCGCGGCGGCGTCGGGGCGGTCATGGGAAGCAAGGGAGTGAAGGCTATCATTATTGATGATGCGGGAATGAAGATGCGAAGCCCGAAAGACCCCGAGGCATTTAAAGATGCCACAAAGAGATGGGTGGAAGGCCTGAGGAAACATCCCGTGACCGGCCAGGGGCTTCCTGCCTACGGAACCAATGTGCTCACCAATGTGATCAACGAGGCTGGCGCCTATCCCACGAAGAACTTTATGTGGGGCCGGTTTGATACGTGCTCGAAGATCAGCGGTGAAACCCAGGCGGCAGTTGAAAACGAGAGAGGCGGCGAAGGTTCCGCCACCCACGGTTGCCACCGCGGGTGTGTCATTCGCTGTTCCGGGACGTACTACAATAAGGACGGCCATTATCTTACTAAACAGCCGGAGTACGAAACGGTCTGGGCCCACGGCGGCAACTGCGGAATCGATGATTTGGACGCCATTGCCACCCTGGATCGACTGGATGACGACTTTGGCGTGGACACCATCGAGATGGGGGCCACGGTCGCTGTCGCAATGGACGCAGGCCTGGCAAAGTTCGGAGACGCTCAGGCTGCGATCAACCTGGTTAAAGAAGTAGGCAAAGGCACTCCTCTCGGCCGGATATTAGGGAATGGAGCTGCAGTTACGGGAAAAGTGTTCGGCGTGGAAAGGGTGCCTGTGGTCAAAGGCCAGTCTATGCCGGCCTATGATCCCAGGGGTGTTCAGGGGATCGGCGTAACTTATGCGACAAGCACCATGGGCGCTGATCACACGGCGGGGTATGCGGTTGCCACGAATATCCTTGGCGTCGGCGGCAAAGTTGATCCCCTCAAACCGGAAGGGCAGATTGAACTCTCCAGGAATCTCCAGATTGCGACGGCTGCCATCGACTCTACAGGCATGTGTCTATTCATTGCCTTTGCCGTGATGGACCAGCCTGATACGTTCCAGGCTTTGCTCGACATCATCAACGCCTTCTATGGCCTCAAGTTGACGGCGAATGACGTCACCGAGTTGGGGAAATCCGTTCTCAAGAGTGAAAGAGACTTTAATTTCAGGGCAGGACTTGGGGCGGAGCATGACCGCCTGCCTGAATTCTTCAAGAGGGAACCTCTACCTCCACACAACATCACCTTCCAGGTAAAGGATGAGGACCTGGACAAGGTCTTCAACTGGTAGGGTCTATTCGAGGCCTATCACCCAACACCTCTTGCAGGGCGATGGGCCGGGGGAAGAAAGTGGGGAGGCCACATCGGTCTCCCCTTTATTTCAGCGCACAGAAGTGGCAGGTGCTTTTGCATGCACAATGATCACCCGAACAATCCCCGTCTCCATTTGATCGTGAAGCAAGGGCTGATCCCCCTGATCTTCCCTCTTTTTCAAAAAGGGATCCTCATTAAGGGTCATCTGGGATGCAGCATCAGATCCTTCATTCACGAGCAATTGGGTTTCTCGAACCAATACATTGAGCAGAGAATCCAGACTTTTTTTCTGGATGGAAAGGCCGTGGATGACATCGATTCAGCGTATGTCTACGACGGTTCAATCCTTGCCCTTTCCGCCTCAATGCCCGGCCTTCTGGGTGCCACCCTGCGGAAGGGGAGCTATTACGCTGGCATGCGGAGTTCCATTTCTTACACCCGTGAGAACAAGGCCGTGATCCCTCATGAAGGGACAGTAAGGCTGAAGCTCTTCAACATGCTCATCAGTGAGATGGCTCCGGGTATTCTCAAACAGGGAGTATGGGTCGAGGGGAAAGACCTTCAGGAGTTCCTTGCGAGGCAATCAAAACGTTTTTGGTCGGAATGTGTGGAAATGGTTGCGACCGGGAAGAAAACTGGACCCGTGGAACTGGCCAGGATGACCTGGGAGGACGAGGTTTTCCTCAGCGTTCAGGAGATATGACTAACCACCGGCAACAGGCGGAAAAACGCCCAGCCTGTCCCCATCGTGCAAGACTTGATCGGTACGCGCGTGAGTTCCGTTTAGGAAGATGAGCTTCACCACCTCTGCAGGGACTTTCAGACTTTCCAAGAGTATTCCAATCGTCATTCCCTCCTCTACTTCCATCATCTGCGAAGCACTGCCTCCCTTCAGGTCGGGCAGGTAACGTCCCAGCGAAGCATAAAGCTTGATTTCGACTTTCACGGTGTGACCCTTTCCAAAACTTGACCTCTTATTAATCATATGGAGAATAGGTGTCAATATCCCGTGAAATCTTCGACAAAGCGAGGTTCGTTAAGATGGAAAAGCTGATTCGAGAGCGCGCCAGGGAGATAAAGGATACGGCTGGACGGGATGTGAGGGTTCTTTACGAAGCCGATGCCATGAGGATAGGCCATGAGGCTGGGTTGAGCATTCACCAGGTTTATCTGGAGAGCCTCAAGAACGGCATCTACCCTTACCGCTACGTCCGCAACAGGCAAATCATTTCACCGGAAGAACAACTCAGATTGGCCGAGTCCCGGGTGGCGGTGATCGGTGCAGGAGGGCTTGGGGGTCAGGTGATTCTTTTGCTGGGACGTGTCGGGATCGGCCATTTGGTGGTAGTTGATCGGGATGCATTTGACGAAACCAACCTCAACCGTCAAGCCCTGAGCAGCAAAGACACTCTCGGGAAGCCGAAAGCCCAATCGGCAGTGAAGGCCCTCGAAGAGATCAATCCTGCAGTAAATGTGACTGGCTATCAGCTAAGACTGAATGAATCGAATGCCCGGCCGATTCTTGCCGGTTCCCACGTCGTCGTAGATGCCCTGGATAGCGTTGCGGATCGACTTTTGCTGGAGAAGGCAGCTAAGGGCCTCAAGATCCCCATGGTCCATGGGGCTCTGGCTGGCTTTCAGGGACAGGTCATGACGATATTCCCCGAGGATGGAGGGCTCAGCCGAATCTATGGGAATGGGGCGACCGGCCTGGATGCAAGGGAGCGGCCTGAAGCGGTGCTGGGTGTCCCGGCTTTAACCGCTTCTTTCATTGCAAACCTGGAAGCCATGGAGGTGCTGAAAATTCTTTTGAATCGGGGACGGTTATTCAGGAACATGATGCTTTTTGTCGATCTGGAAGACGGCGAGTTGAATCCATTCACCTTTTAGCGTCCTGTCTGTGCCTGCCCTGCTGTGAATATCGGGGCCGCGGGGGTCTCTTTCAAAATAGAGAAACGAAGAAGTCGCTGCCCGGTGATCAGCTTTAGGTATTGGGTGAGGCCCCGCCGGGGCGGGGTGAGGCGGGCGGAGGGGTTCCCGGGAATAGCCATGCAAGGCGAAACATGGAAATGACTGATGCAGCCGCACCGCCCGCCTTCGCTGCCCTCCACTTGCGGAGTCTTTCCCGGTCTCTCTTCGTTTCCTCATTTTGAAAGAGACCCCCGTGGCCTCGGAAAGTGCCTGAAGCGTTATCCCGGTCCTGAGAGAACGCCTCTGGGCTCTGGCTGCGCTCAGTTTGGCAGCGGATTTATAACTCATCAACAAGGATTCAAGGAGACACAGTATCAATGGAAATCGTACGAAAATCCTGCGCCCAGGGTGCGAAAGAGGCTTCCGGTTTGACGGTGATCATAGACGTGTTCAGGGCTTTCTCCTGTGAGCCCCTTTTCTTTCATTTTGGAGCGACCAAAGTGGTGCTGGAGTCCGATCCTGAGAGAGCGATGTCGCTAAAAAAACGACATCCTGAACTCATCCTCGTGGGTGAGGTCAACGAAGTCCCCTTGGAGAATGCTGACCTGGGCAACTCCCCATCTGAAATCATCCTGAAAGGAGAGGCCGGCTTCAAAGGAAAGGCCGTGGTCCATCGGACGACCGCAGGAGTCACGGGTGCCGCAACGGTCCTTGAAAAGGCCGAAGAAGTTATCCTTGGCAGCTTCATGACGGCTAAAGCGATTGCTGCGTATGCGCTCAGAAGGAAGCCGGACCTCATCACCCTCCTTGCCATGGGGGAAAGGGCACAAAAAAAAGCTCCTGAAGACGAAGCCTGTGCAGACTATATTGAGCACCTCTTATCCGGCAAACCCTATGATCCTGTCAGATCTCTCCGGGATGTGGTTTTCCAGCCCACAGCTCAGAAGTTCGTCAAGGGCGGAAAAAAATACTTACCCCGGGAAGACCCTATCTTTTGTCTTCAGCGTGATCTCTTCGATTTCGTGCTTATCGCAAAAAGGAAAGGAGGTCAACTGGTGGTCATGAAAGCATCCTGATCCTGTGGAGGCATGCCGCAATGAATTCATTTCGCTTATACCCGCTGCAGGCCTTTGGCCGCAACCAAACGTCTGCCTCAGCCGACTGAGGGGGGTGGTCCCTGACGAGTCCGCAACCGGAAATGGACTCATCCCGTGAACCGCCCCCATGATCTCAAGTCTTCTCTGAGGTAGGCGCAAGCCCTCCAGGCCAACCGGAGCGTTACGTCTCCGGGGCTACTGCCGTACCCTATGGCCTTTCGGCGCCGATTCATGGCACTGGGGAAGTGGTTGCGGCTCTGAAGAGACTACACCCCCTTGGTCGGCCTCGAACACTTCTCTGCACCCTGCAAAGAAGTCACTGGCTCAGATTCTAAACAGTTGCTGGGCATGACTTAAGGTTATTGTAACTGGTAGGCTTTGATCTTAGAAATGAGTTTGGGCCTGCTGATTTCCAGAATCTTGGCAGCCTGAGTGCGATTGCCGCCCGTGAGTTCCAGCGCCTTCTTGATGAGATCCTTCTCTATGATTTTTGAAGCTTTTTTGAGGGACAGGGTCCCGTTTGGAACCATGGTAGACGGAAGGCTCTGATCCGACGTAATCCCCGGAGGCAAATCCTCCGGCGCAATCCACCTTCCTTTGGCGAGCAAGACCGCTCTCTCGATCACATTTTCTAATTCCCTGATGTTTCCCGGCCATTGGTATCCCATCAGGATGGGCATTGCTTCTGAAGAAAGGGCTTCGATATCTTTGTTCAATTTCTTGTTGAACATGTCGATGAAGTAACCAATCAGCAGAGGGATGTCTCCTCTTCTCTCTCTCAAGGGAGGCAAGCTGATGGTCATGACATTGATCCGGTAAAACAGATCCTCTCTGAATCTCCCCGCCTCCACCTCTTTCGCAAGATCCTTGGATGTGGCCGCGATGACACGGACATCGATCTTTTTTGAGCCGACCCCTCCCAAAGGCGTTATTTCTCCCTCTTGGAGAGCCCGGAGAAGTTTGACTTGCAATGAAACGGGAAGTTCGCCGATCTCGTCAAGAAAGAGTGTCCCTCCATCAGCCTCATCAAATCGCCCAGGCTTGTCTTTTACGGCATCGGTGAAAGCTCCCCGCTTATATCCGAACAACTCACTTTCCAGCAGGCTTTCCGGAATTCCACCGCAGTTGATAGATACCATAGGCCCGGGGCCTCTGGTTCCGTTGTGATGAATCGCCCGGGCGATGAGATCCTTGCCAGTCCCACTTTCACCCATGATAAGGACAGTGGTCTTATGATCCGCCACCTTGCTGACGAGATCAA